>PHBE01000012.1 GCA_002841885.1 Deltaproteobacteria bacterium HGW-Deltaproteobacteria-18 | reverse complement strand
TTCTTCCATGGCCGAGGCCACGGAGTTCATGTTGGAACTCATCTCTTCCGTGGCTGCGGCCACGTTGGTGGACTTGGCGGTCATGTCGCTGGAGGCCCCTCGAAGGTTGGTGGCGAGGCCAAGAAGTCCCGCCGAGGCCTGATTGACCTGGGCGGAGTTGCCGGCCACTTCGCGGATGATGCCATGCACCTGCTCCACGAACTTGTTGAACCATTCGGCCAGTTCCTGGGTCTCGGTGCCGGAGGTGTCCTTCAGGCGGGCGGTCAGGTCGCCTTCGCCCTGGGCGATGTCTTTGAGCATCCCGATCATGCGCTGCAGCGGGACGATGATGGAGCGAATCAGGAAAATGGTCAGGGGCAGGACCAGGAACGCTAATCCGGCTCCGATGAAGGAGATGGCAATGGTCAGCGATCTCGCGGCCGCGCTTTCGAGATCAGCGGCTACTGCGGCCTGAGCCTCGGCGATGTTGTCGATGTAGATGCCGGTTCCGATCCACATCTCGGTGCCGGGGATCATGGTCGAATAGCTGACCTTGGGTTGAACGCCCTTGCCGGGTTTTTCAAAAACATAATTTACGAATCCGCCGCCTTCCTTGGCGCGTTTCATAAGTTCGCGGACAAAATAAACGTTGTTGACGTCCTTGATCTCGCCGACATCAACGCCCACTCGAGCCGGATTTGGCGGAAAAGCTTGATATACGGTTTCCTTGAAGACAAAAAAATAGCCTGATTTGTCCTCTTCGAAGCGGATGTCGTTAATCAGATTGCTGATGATGGAAACTCGCTCCTCATGAGATGTTACATCCTTGATGGCGGCGCCGATGCTGGTTGCCGTCGACTGCGCCATTATCATGATCTTGTCCTTGGCCTCATCGGTCATGATCATTCCTACCCGCTCAATCATCTGTGATTTCGAGTCTGAGGCCTGATACACGAAAAAAACTACTACCGCGCCGATGAAGACAAGCATCACACCAACCAATAAAAGCAACCTGTTTCGGATTCCCAATCGCATGCTCATCGTTCTGCCTCCGGATATATTTTCTTGGATTGTCTTACATTATCATCATTATTTTCATAAGTGCAATGTATTGTATGACTAACTCGGCGTTCAATATTTCACATTCATAAATTATCTTTCATTACAGGGCATTCGGATTATTTTTGTATGAATAGTTTTTGTGAGCAGCTATCAGGAATTTTGTTCGGGAGTTGTCACAACAGATAGGCATCTTTCTTCCAAAGACGGGGGAGATATTCAACTGTCTGGAAAAAAAGGTTTTGTACGCTTCCGGACACGTCCTGCCTGCGCGGGAATGTCAGGCTTTCTGGCGACTTTTGTACTGGTTCATCAAGCTACCCGTGAGGGCGGACGAGGGCCGGGACAAGAATCAGGAGCGGGACTTCGGTGAGTTGTGTTTTTGAGTGTACATGGACTGGTCAGATTTTTTGAGCAGGGTTGCGAGATCCTGCGGGTCCTGAGGGTTGAACAGCGTGCAGCCGTGCGTGAGCCCCATTTCGTAAGGTATCCGGCCGGTACTGTTGGCAGCGTGGAGATGCGCCTGTACCTGGGTCCAAACCCGCTGTACCTCATCCTGGCCGCAGCCTGGAAAGATGAGTACGAACTCATCGCCGCCAATGCGGTAGATTTCGTCGCTGGCGCGGACACAGGCGCGGATGATGGACACGATTTCCTTCAGATAGGTATCGCCGTGGAGATGTCCGAAAGTGTCGTTGACCTGCTTGAGCTTGTCCACGTCAACGTAACAGAACATGAATTTTTCATTTTTCTCCGCAGCGACTTTGAGCCGTTGCGGCATTTCCGATTCAAAGGCGCTTCTGGTGCTTGCCCCGGTCAGGGGATCTATGCGCACGGAGCGCTCCAGGGCCCGGCGTTTGCGGTGCTGGTACCGGTAAAAGACGACCAGGGTGAAAAGCAGCATGGCGATGATCAGAATCAGGGCCGAGATTGTCCACAAGGCGCGAGTGTGCCGGTATGCGTCCGAGTCATCGTTGATGAGGCTTGCGCCGGCGGGGAGCAGGTTAAAGTCCAGTCCATGTTTTTTCATGACCTTGGCGTCGAAAATAAACGCGTTGGGACTCAGGGTGATGATGGGCAGCTCCGTAACTTTTTGCCCGCGCAGGATGCTGCGGGTCAGATTTCCGGCGGCCAGACCCTGGTGATGGCCGCTGGTGACCATTCCTCCGACGGAGCCCGCGCCAAGGTAGAAGTCCCAGAAGGAAAAGACCGGTACGGGGCTGGCATCGACGATGCTTTTGCAGCTCTCCTCGTAGGAGAAGGTGTTTCCGTCGCGGTCCTGGTTGAAGCTCATGAGCAGGATGAAGCTGTCCGGGGGCAGCGAGGGCAAGCGTTCGAGCAGGCGGGTCATGGAAATGTTTTCAAGAAGTTCAATGTCGAGGGCGGCGGGCAGCAGGTGGCGAACCTCTTCGAAGCGGTTATGGTTGCCAAGACCCGTTGGGGTGGCGTCGTTGATGACGAAAAGTTTTTTGGCCTGGGGCAGCAGGCGGGCTGCGGCCTGTACCGTGCTGACGATATCGTAGGATTCGAGCACGCCGGTGATTCCCTGAGCGGGCAGTGATTCGGGATCGGCGAGATAGTTCACGCCGCAAAAGATGATGGGAGCGTTGTTGAACAGGGTCTGCCGGTACTGGCGGGCAAAGTTGAAGGCGTTGTCGTCGGAGGTCAGAATTGCCGAAAATTTGGCGGACCGATATTTCTCGCGCAGGACAATGTAGTTGAGATAGGTGAATTCGAGCTCGGGATGACGCTTTGTGTCCATGTACTCGACATGCATTTCCAGGTTTCCGGCTTCAAAGCCAAGGCTCTCCCTGATTCCCGATTCGATGTCGTCGGTCCATTTGAAGCCCGTGTGGTAGGAATGCAGAAGCAGGATTTCATGTGCCTTTGACGTGCTCGGATTGAGGAATTTCGTCTCCAGGGGCAGCCGGTCGGGAGTGATCCCGAAGCGTTCCATCTGACGCATGTCCACTTCCAGCTGGATCCCGTCATCGTAGGTCACGGGCAGGTCGGCCGGATTTGTGCCGCCAAGGATCTGGCCGGCCATGCTGCCCGCAATCCGCCCCTGTTCATATCCGTTGGTCAGGTACCCGCCGAAAAGGCCATGGCCCATGAGAAAATTCCAGACTCCGTAAACCGGAACGGGGCTGGCCTTGGAGATGGCCGATATGGCTTCCGTCGCACCATGGACCCGGCCATCGCGGTCCTGGAAATAGAGCAGAAAAAGAAGTCCCGTCTCCGGGCCGATCTTTTTGACCTGTTCCACAAGCTCCGGCAGGGGCGCATCCTCAAGCACCTCCAGGGGAAGGTCCGGCGGAACTGCCTTGCGCAGGTCGGCCACGGCGGCAATGCCCGTTGCAGTCTTGTCCGCGACGACCATCAGCTTGCGCATTTGCGGCTGCAGGCTGCGCATGAGCTTCAGGTTCGTGTTCAGGTCCGCGTATTCGCGCACTCCGGTCATGTTTTTGGGCAACGATGGCAGGGGATTGGTGTTCACGCCGCAAAAGACCACCGGGGTGTCCGGGAATATGCGCGCCCCGTGTTCTAGAATGAAAAAGAAGGCGCTGTCGTCAACTGTGATGACAAGATCAGGTTTCAGGAAAGCGTACTTGAGCTCCATGAATCTGGGAAGGTTGGCCAGATATTCGGGATCAAGGTTGCGCTTTGTGTCCATGTGCTCGACATGAATGAGCACTTCCGGATCGTATTGATGCAGGGTCGCTTCCAGCCCGTGCATGATGTCTGCGGACCATTTGTAGTCGGGATGGTAGGAATTGAGGATGAATACCTGCCTCGCGGCCAAGGCGTTTGCCGGACACAGGACAAGGAGTAGCAGGCAGCTCAGGAGCGCCTGCTGCAGCCGGGAGCGGCGAGGGACAATCCCGTTCCGTTCACGCAAAGACTGTTTCTCCCTGCAGCACGCTGCCGGCCTTGATCACGGCCTGATTCGGGCCCGTGTTGAGGATACGCACATCGCCCACGCAAAGCACATCCTGTTCGAACAGCACATCCCCTTCGACGACAAGGCTGTCGCATTTGAGCAGGGACGGCGGATTCTTGGGGAAACGGGCCAGGAACGAGTCGATTTTCTTGTAATGGTTCGAGTCGAGGGAAATGGACGGCATGGGCGTGACGCGTTCCGGGTTGGGAATGATGGTTTCACGTTCCGTACGCACAAAGCAGTCGGACATGACCAGGAGCAGGTCGCCTGTCGTCTTGACCGGGGCAAAGCGCTTTCTGGGCACGATGACGGCCTGGGCATTGAGGAAGTTGGTGATGGCCGACCCCATGGCCGTTTCCAGCTGGAAGACCTTGGGCGAGGACGGCTCGCGGGGATCCAGGTGCTTGGGGTTGATGATCAGGTCAAGCGGCATCATCCGGTGCGAGACGAAAACGGACTGCAGGATGCGCAGGTCTATCCAGATGGAGTTGGTGTTGAAGAACTTGTATTTTTCGATGTCGCAGAACGATTCCATCTCATTGTCGGGACACTGTGCCACCTCGCGCAGGGCAAGCTGCCTGTTCTTTTTCAGGCGGCAGAGGTGCCCCCCCTTCTTGTCCTGCTCCGTGCGCCGTGCGACTTCCATGAGAAAAGGCAGGTTGTGATGAACCATGTAGCCGAGCAGGCGGCGGTTCATGATGGCTCCGAGATTGTCGGAGTTGGAAATGAATGCGTAATGGTAGCCCTTGTCCAGCAGGGCATCGAGGATGCCGGAGGTGATCATGGCGGTGTAGATGTCGCCGTGTCCCGGAGGGTTCCACTCCAGCTCGGGATTCTGGGGCCAGGACGCAGGGGTGTGATCCTTGGCCATGATCTTGGGGTAGCGGTGCTGCAGAAAGGCCAGGTCGATGCCGGTGGTGCCATTATGGAAATCACCGACTTTGAGCATGGTGTCCATGTGGGTCTTGAAACTGTTCATGAAAACCTGCGGAAAATCCACCCCGTAATGGGTGCGGACCGTCTTGGCCTGCAGCAGGATGAGGTCCAGAAAGCTGAGCCCCTCCTTGACCGGAATGAGCGACTTCGCCGATTCCAGGCCCATGCTGGTGCCCAGGCCGCCATTGAGCTTTATGACGGCGGTCTTGTCCAGGGCCTGCTCGCCCTTTTCCTTGAACTGCTCCATGGCGTCGTAGTCGGCGAGTTCATCGTCGTGCACGGCCATTACGTCCCGGTCGGAGAGCTTGCCCTGGGCGCCGTACAGGAACTGGTTAAAGTAACACTTGAAGGTGTTGATGACGATGGCAGGCAGGCCTTGCTGCTCCATCTTCAGGGCAAAAGGACGAAAGAGAGTGGAGAGCTTGGGGTCATCGACGCTTACGCAGCTTATGTCTTGGGCCATGGAGGCTCCTTGTGTGGAATCAGGTTCATGATCGCAGTCCCCGGCGTTGGCGGGGGAGGTGCGCGGTTGAAGAATCAGCATAGAGCATGTGCCGTTATTCGTCCATAATGGCGTGGTCGCAAAGAGGAAATTTTTGAAGCCAGCCCTAAAGGTCGTCCCTTTCGTTCCGGGATTCGGGACTGTCATCTTCCCGCGCGGCAGCCAGGGGCAGGGACATCCTCAGCCGCGCCACGGAATCCGCTTGTTCCATGTGCAGGTGTCCGCCGATGCGCTCCACCAGTCGCAGGCACATGGCCAGGTTCATCTCGTCGTCCTCGAAGGGCATGATGAGACGCTCATGACCGGATGCGGGAGTACGCACGGGTTCCATGACCAGACTGACCACGACAAGGTCGCTTGCCTGGGAAGCCGTGATGCGCATCCTGCCCGACTGATCGACAATGTCGGCGCCGTGTCCGATGAGGTAGATGAAGATGCGATGCAGGAATTCCTGATCGGCAAGGACCGCAGGGAGGTCATCCTCGAGTTCGATGTCGCAGCGGATCGATTTGTTATCCAGACGGCTGGAAACGAGGCGCATGATAAAGTTTACCGTGGGCGGCAGCAGGCAGCGGGTCAGCGTGACGTTGATGGGTTCAAGGTAGGCGTTGATGCGTTGGAGAAGGCGTTCGAGCCGGTTGCATTCTTCCAGGATGACCCTGGTTTCCAAGGCTTCGGGGTAGCGCTGGCGCAGTTTCCGGGCGAAGCCGCCGAGGGCGACCAGAGGATTGCGGATTTCGTGCGCCACTTCTTCGGTCATGGTCCGCAACATGCTGAGCTTTTCGTTTTGCAGCAGCAGTTTGTCCAGATAGGAGTTGCGGGTCATGTCCATGATCATGCCCTCGATCCTGTCCGGAACGCCGCCGGGCGCCAAGGGGGACGCAATGGACTGGAGCATGAGGGAGACGGGGTACCCCTTCTTGTGCAGGAATCGGAATTCAAGATTGAATTCGGCCGGTTCAGACTTCAGGCTGTTCCTCAAGGCGAGCAGAAACTGGCTCCGGTCTTCCCGCACGATGCGTCTCAAGAACGATTTGGGCGATTTGAGAATCTCCAGCGGGGAGTAGCCGAGAATATGCGTCGTGGCCTGGTTCAGGAATTCGAATTCCAGGTCGCGGTTGATGATGAATATGATGACGGGGAGCTTCCGGACCAGTCGGATCAGGTGTTCCTCGGTGTCGAGAACGTGTCGCTGCAGGCGCGACTGGGTCAGGCAGTTGCGCAGCCCGTTGATGAAGATGTCCATGCTGACGATGGGTTTGGTCACATAGTCAAAGGCCCCTGCCTTGAAGGCGTCGATGGCGTAGCTTATGTGCGTGCGTCCGGAAACGATGATCACGGGAGTGGACGGCCGGGTCAGCTTCATGCTTTCGAGCAGGCCCATTCCCTCGTCGCCTGAAATCCCAAGATCCAGGAGCACCACTTCCGGAGCGAGATTCATGAAAAGCTGCATGGCCTGCTCTGCATCGGCCGCTTCATGGACCACGAATCCCGCGTCCTTGAGGTTTGTGGCGAGGGAGGCGCGCAGGGGTTCGTCGTCTTCGATGATCAGGATGGACTGGGGCATGATCCAGGCTCCGTTGATGCTTGGGGGTTGCCCCGGCAGGGCAGGGTGATGTGAAAGGTGTTCATGGGCGCGTCGTAGGAGTAGCCGACCCGGCCATTGTGCAGCTCGACGATCTGCTTGACGAAGAACAGTCCATGGCCGGAACCTTCGACTTTTTCCGTGGTGCTGCAGCGAAAATCCGCATTGAAGAGTTTCGGCCGGTCCTGGCTGGGAATTGCGTGTCCCGTGGTGCGGATGTAGAGCTCGATCCCGGGTTGCCCCGGTCCAAATGCCTGCGATTTTGTTTCCCAGCCGTACAGGGCCAGTTTTTCCTCGCGGCCGGACTCTCCCGGCATGGCTTCGGTGTATTTGACCGCGTTGGACAGCAGATTTGCAAAAACCTGGGAAATGAGACCAAGATCCGCCTCCAGCACGATGTCTTCGTCGATATGCACATCCGGCGCGATGCGGATGGAGATACCCTGAGCGTTGAGCAGGGGAAGGAAGCGTTCGAGCTGCGGCTCAAAGATCTGGCTCTTGAGTTTGCAGGGGCGTGGTTGCAGGTCGTATCGCCCTTTTTCAAAGTGACCGCGCCGAAGCAGGCTCTCCAGGAACAGGCTCGATTGCTGAAAACGTCTGGAGATGCTTTTCTGGCGTGCCTGCAAATCCTTGATCATTGCCGGAAGCTCGCGCCGGATTTCCCGATCCGGACTGTCGGAACGGACGGGGGCCAGGGAGTTCACTTTGTGTCCGAGCCGTTCGAGCTGTTTCTCCATCTGCAGGAAGAGCAGCTTGAAGTGCATGTTGGGAACGATGACGTTGTGCCCGATGTCATGCACCAGATTGTTGATGAAGGTCAGGTGCTGGCGGTTGCTGATGGTGATCTGCTTCACGGCCATGAGCTGGGCGGCGCAGCCTGCGAACGCCAGGTAGAACGTCTCCTCGGCCGGGCTCAGGTCCTTGTGCAGGCAGAGCATCCCAAGCAGTTTCGGCTCGGTTCCGGTTTCGCAGATGGGAATTGCGGTCAGGCCTTCAAGGCGCATGATGGCCGCCTGGCTCGGGCAGGAAGGTTCGGGAAAGGTGATGGGCCGTGGCCCTGCGGTGCTGGTGGTCCGGCGCAGCCGCAACGTATCCTTTGGGCCGCGCATGTAGAGGGAGGCGGGGGTTCCCAGGCACACGTCGGGCACGAGCACGCAAAGTGATTTGAGATCGCGCAGGGACTCGAACTTGAAGCTGGCTTCGAAGAAGAGGTTCAGCGCCGCGCTTCGGATACCAGCGTGGTCATCGTCTGTGCGGTCGGTCAGGCGTTCGATAAGGTGCGCCCTGATATGCTTTCGGGCATGAAGGGAGGGTTGCATGGCTGGTCCTCAGGTTGAGCGAGTTTCGCGGAACCATAACCCAGGCCTTGCCCTCCTGCAATCAGGGTTTGCGAGTTTTGCCCCGCCCGTCGTATTTCTTGGGGTCGAGGTTGTACTTCTTGATCTTGTAATTGATGATCCGGTAGCTGGCCCTGAGTTCCCTGGCCACCTGCAGCATGTTGCCTCCGCATTTCTGCAGGGCCTCGACCAGGATCTCCTGCTCGAATTTGCCCACGGCCTCGCCGAAGGAGAGCTGGTTGTCCGTGGCCGAGCTTTCGGCCGTTTGCAGGGTCGGCGGCAGGTGGTAGGTGCGGATGGCTTCCTCGTTGCAGATCAGCACGGCCCGCTCCAGGCAGTTGCGCAGTTCGCGCACGTTTCCGTGCCACTGGTACTGGGTCAGCAGGTCGATGGCGGGCATGGAGATGCGCTTGATGTTTTTGGAGTATTCCTTGGCGAAGAATTCCAGGAAATATTCGGCCAGGGGCAGGATGTCTTCCCGGCGTTCGCGCAGGGGCGGAATGAAGATGGGGAAGACGTTGATGCGGTAGTAGAGGTCTTCGCGGAACGCGCCGGACTTGATCAGGTTTTCCAGCGGCTGGTGGGTTGCGCAGATGATGCGCACATCGACCTTGATGCTTTTCTCGCTCCCGAGGCGCTGGATTTCCCCTTCCTGCAGGGCGCGCAGCAGCTTGGACTGGGCCTCTGGGCTCAGTTCGCCGATTTCGTCCAGAAAGAGGGTGCCCCCGTGGGCCAGCTCGAAGCGGCCCTTCTTGGAGCCCACCGCGCCGGTGAAGGCGCCGCGCTCATGGCCGAAGAGCTCGCTCTCCAGCAGTTCCGAGGGCAGGGCTGCGCAGTTGAGGCGGATGAGGGGTTTGGTGCGGCGTGAGCTGGCATTGTGGATGGCCTCGGCCAGGAGCTCCTTGCCGGTGCCGGATTCGCCGCGCAGCAGGACCGACGCCTTGCTCGAAGCCACCTGCATGATCTGACCCATGACAAAGGCCATGGCCTTGGAGGTGGCCACGATTTTGGCCTGCACCATGGCCGTGTCGCGATCCAGGCTTTCGCCCAGAAAACCCATGGAGGCCCAGAGCTCTTTCTGGGCCATGTTTTCTTGCAGATATGCGGTCTGACGGGCGATGACGGCGGCCAGAACCTCCAGAAAGGCACAGTGAACCTGCAGCACCTCGGGCGGCTGGCAGGGAATGTCCGCGCTCAGGACGCCGAGGGCCTCCTGGATTCCCTCGGGACTGATCCTCATGACCGGAACGCAGATGAAAGACAGCTCGGCCAGCTCTTTCTGGGTGCGGCCCATGGCCTTGTTCAGGAACCGCTCGTCGTTCCCCATGGCCTCGACGATGATGGACTTTCCGCTGTCCAGAACCTGTCCGGTGACTCCCTGGCCAGGCAGGTACGTGGCCTTGACCGGCCCCTTGTGCCCGTAGGTGAGGTCGAAACGGATGGTGTTGGCCTTGGGATCAAAGATGGCCAGGGCCATGCGTTTGTATTTCATGGCCTCGGCGGTCATGGCCAGCAGGCTGTCCAGGCTCGACTGCAGCGGACTCATGGGGTCGAGGTGCTGTACCGTGCTTTGAAGCGTTTGCAGATAATGCAGAAATTCGGCGGTCATCATGGGGTGTTTTCCAAATCGTTTGGGGACTTGTGCGATGCGTTCTCGGCGTCTGCCTCGGGTTTGAGGCCGCAGTCCTTAGGTCTCGGGCGCCCCCGTTTTCCGGGGGCACCCTGTTATAATAGATTCGTTTTCAGGATTTGGATTTGAGCATGCCGATCTTGTAGTCCAGGAATGCCTCGTTTCCGCTTTCCTTGGATTTGAGGGCCTCGTATTCGGAGATGGCCAGCTCGATCTGTCCCGCTTTTTCGGCGGCAAAAGCCAGGTTTGCGGAAACGGCAGGCAGAAATTCCTGTCCTGCGTCCTTCTTGAGGGCGCTCAGTATTTCCACTGCTTTGGCATGGTCGCCCTTGAGGATCAGGGCCTTGGCTTCGCCGAGCCCCGCGATGACGCGGATGTCCGTGCCCTTGCCAATGGCCTGCCATGCTCCGGCCGCCTTCTCGTAATCGTTTTGGTCCATGTAGATGCGGGCCAGTTCGAGCTGTGCGGCGGAGCGCAGCTCTTCGGGGCCGGACGTGGCGAAGGCTTGGAGTTTTTCGGTGCGTGCGGCCTGGTCGGCCATGGTCATGATGACGCCAAGTTCGCTCACGGCCTTTTCGCGCTGGGACTCCTGGTAGGAGGTGACTCCCGAATAGACCGCCACGGCCATGACGATGCCGCCGATGGTGATGCCGATGGGCTTGATGTTGTCCAGAATTTTCTTCAGCAGGGGATGGATGTCGGAGTCCATTTCCTGTTCGATCGTTGCCAGGATATCATTTGTCTCTTTGCGTTCTTCCATGGAAAGGCTCCTTTGATTCGAATTGCCATTATTGTAAAAGCCCAGTCTGTTTATAGGCAATCTCGGAAAAGGTCAAAGGGAATGCGTAGGTGTAAAACATGCCGGAATCATAGGATATCAGGTCTTCAAAGAGGGGCGCGGGTGAAGTATTCTTGCCTGCGGCGCGGCGTTGGTATAGTCTTTGATGAATAATATTTTCGGCTTTGGATCTTTTTTCAACACAGACAGGAGCGAAGGATGAATCTGGAATCACAAATGCGCGACCTGGCCGCATCGGCACGGACCGCCGCTAGGACACTGGCCACGGCCACGGGCCTTGAGCGCAACAAGGCGCTTCTGGCTCTGGCCGATCTGCTGCACGATTCTCGGCAGGAAATTTTTGCGGCCAACACCCTTGATCTGGAAGCCGCGCGCGCGGGCGGACTGGACGAGGCGCGGATCGACCGCCTGCGCATCACTGATGGCGGCGTGGACTCCATGGCCAGCGCCTGTCGTCACGTGGCCTCCCTGTCCGACCCCGTGGGAGAGGTTGAGGGCATGATCAAGCGCCCCAACGGACTGCTCGTCGGGCGCATGCGCATTCCTCTGGGCGTCATTGCCATCATCTACGAATCCCGCCCCAACGTGACCATCGACGCAGCCATTCTCTGCCTCAAGGCCGGCAACAGCGTTATCCTGCGCGGAGGTTCCGAAGCCTACCACTCCAACCAGATCCTGGGCGGCCTCTTGCGCCGGGCCCTGGATGCGGCCGGGTTGCCCGAGGGCTGCGTTCAGATCGTGCCGACCACGGACCGGGCCGCGGTGAAACATCTTCTGGCCCTGGACGAATACATCGACGTGGTCATCCCGCGCGGCGGCGAAGGCCTCATCCGGGCCGTGGTCAAGGACGCGACCATGCCTGTCCTCAAGCATTACAAAGGCGTCTGCCACATCTATATGCACAAGGACGCGGATCAGGAACAGGCCCTGCCCATCGTCGAGAACGCCAAGGTGCAGCGTCCGGGCGTGTGCAATGCCCTGGAATGCCTGCTGGTGCACGAGGGTATCGCGCGGGAATTCCTGCCCCGTCTGGCCGCCTCCCTGGCGCCTCAGGGCGTGTCTTTTCGCGCCTGTCCGCGCTCCCTGCCGTTTCTTGGTGCAACGGCCACGCCCGCCGATGCCGATGATTTCGGACGCGAGTTTCTGTCCCTGACCCTGGCTGTGAAGATCGTCGACACCCAGGCCGAGGCCGAGGATCATATCGCGCGCTACGGCTCGGGCCATTCCGAAGCCATCCTGACCCGCACCCATGACCGGGCCATGCGCTTTCTGCGGACGGTGGACGCCTCCTGCGTGCTCATCAACGCCTCCACTCGCTTCAACGATGGCGGAGAACTGGGGCTTGGCGCCGAGATCGGCATCAGCACCTCGAAGATCCATGCCTACGGTCCCATGGGCGTAAAGGAACTGACCAGCCTCAAGTACATCGTCTTCGGAGAAGGACAGGTGCGTGTCTAGACCCTTGTCCGGTTCGGTGGGGATTCTCGGCGGATCATTCAACCCCGTGCACAACGGGCATCTGCGCATGGCCATCGAAGCCCGTGAGGCGCTTGGGCTTGAGCGGGTGGATCTTCTGCCCGCCAAGGTCCCCCCGCACAAGGGCGAGTCGGGGCTGCTCGATTTCGGCCTGCGCCTGACCCTGCTGCGCCAGGCGGTGGAAGGGGTGGAGGGGCTGGGGGTCAGCGCCCTGGAGGGCGAGATGCCCGTCCCTTCATATTCGTATGCGACCCTGACCCGCCTGTGTGCAATGTTTCCGGATACCAATCATGTCTTTGTTCTCGGCAGTCCGGATTTTATGACCCTGCCCGACTGGCACCGTGGGCTGGAGCTGCCGCTCTTGGCCGACATTGCCGTGGTGGACCGGCTCGGGCTGGGGCAGGCGGCAGTGGACGATTTTCTGGACAGGCACTGGGAATGGCGGGAGGAAGGGCCGGGCGTGCGGCGCATCGCGGCAGGTCGCCGGGTCATGCTGGTGCCCATGGCGCGTCTGGATGTCAGCGCGAGCATGGTGCGGGAAAAATTTTGTGCGGGCCTCGAAACGAGCGGGCTCGTGCCGGAAGCGGTCCGGGGGCGGATGTTGTCCGAACCACGGATTTTCAAGGATTGCTGGAACGTATCACCCTAATGGAGGAATCATGGTCGGACATATTGTGATGTGGAAACTGAAGGAGACCGCAGAGGGTCGGAGTGCGGCGGAAAACGCGGCGATCATGAAGGACATGCTCGGGGCCCTGCCGGGACTCATCCCCCAGCTGCGCACCCTGGTCGTCAGCACGGACGTTTTTGCCTCCATACCCGAGACCGAGGTGGTCCTGTACACGGTCTTCGATTCTCCCGAAGACCTGCAGACGTACCAGGTCCACCCCGAACACCAGAAATGCGTGGCCTTCGTCTCGGCCGTGGCCGCCGAGAGGCGCATGGCGGATTACAACTTCTAGGCAGTGGATTTCTGAACCGACGGGGAGCTTGAATCGCATTCTCCCCAAAAGAGAAGGGGTGCCCGTGCACCCCTTTTTTATTCAGCTGGCCAGCAGGGCCACCGTGACTTGTTTCTTCCCGAATTGCCGGGCCTGATCGGTGTCCGGAAAGAAGATGTCCATGCGCTGCGTGTAGCGCTTGCTCATCAGATCCGCGATTTCAAAGATCCCGTGCCCTTTGACGTAGACCTTCTTGCCGAAGACCCATCCTTCATCGAACAGATCCCTGCTCACCGCGACAATTCCTGGCCTTGCCTTGCCCATGCTGGCCGTTGTTTGCGGATCGGGCCCGCATTCTTCAACGGTCGGACTGTAGGCCGTGACGGTCACTTCCTTGACCCATCTGTTCCGGAGCTCCGCCACCTGGCGGGTCAGTTCCTGTCGTTCCTCTTGCATCGTCGCGATCCGGGCTTCGTAGCGCCGGGTCGTCTCCAGCCTGGTTCCGTTGTAGGCGGCAAACCCTACCAGAGAGGCGATCATGACGAAAAAAAGCGAGGTGACGACAAATACTCCATGATTATTCATGTGTGTACCTCATCGTGCTTGGGGTGATGCTGCCGGCAAAGGGAGAGGGGGAGTGAAATCGGGGAGAAGGGAGCGGAAAAGTGCCGGCCGCATGGAAACAATACTTCATAACAGTCGAAGTCTTTAACCCAACGGCACCATCGATGCAACCCTGAATGTGCTTGTCGGTCCAGGTAGGATGTCCGGAAAGAAATCTTTTTCTTTCCGGACATTTATCGCTATTTATCAGAGGCTTCGGGTTTAAATTGCAGAGCAAGGGAATTGATGCAGTAACGCAATCCAGTGGGCTCTGGTCCATCGGGGAATACATGGCCCAGATGTCCGTCACAGACAGCGCAGAGCACTTCGGTGCGGACCATGAACCAGGATTTGTCTTCATGCTTTGCGATATGCGTTTCGTCTAGTGGCTTGAAAAAACTGGGCCAGCCTGTTCCCGAATCGAATTTGGCGTCGGAGTGGAAGAGCGGGGTCTCACAGCCAGCGCAAACATACGTTCCTTTTTCGTGATTTTCGTTGTATTGTCCGCTGAAGGCGGGTTCGGTACCCTTTTCGCGCAGCACATGGTACTGTTCGGGGCTCAATATTTCCCGCCACTGGGCGTCTGTCTTCGTGATCTTGTCCATCGAGTATCCTCCCGCGGGCCATAAAATGAGGGCTATTAACAGAAGCAACCTTGTCGTTTTCGGGCATTTTCTCATGGCTTGTCTCCTTTCTTGGACAGGTAAGATTTGTGCCGGGGCTGTAAAGGCGCTTGTTTCTCTTGGTGCTATTTTATGTTAGCCAGGATCAAAATGCATGAAAGAGACGGTTCCAAGGAGGAGGCAAGATGACGGACCCTGAAATCAATAAGAACGTTGAGACCCTGAAGGACGACATACAGCGGCATGTGGCCCTGACCCTGGGCAGCGACCCGTTCCCCCCGCGCAAGGGACGCTACTATCTGGGCCTGTGCTACAGCGTGCGCGACCGTCTGCTGGGCCAGTGGCTTGAGACCCAGCGCTCATATTACGACTCGATCACCAAACGCGTTTACTACATGTCCCTGGAATTTTTGCCCGGACGGTTCCTGATGAACTATATTCAGGCCCTGGGCATGGAGGAGGAGTGCCGCGAGGCGGTGCGGGATTTCGGGCTGGAGCTGGACGAACTGCTCGAGGAGGAATGGAATCCGGGGCTCGGGAACGGAGGCCTTGGCCGCTTGGCCTCATGCTACATGGACTCCATGGCCACGTGCAAGATTCCCGGTTACGGGTATGGCATTCTCTACGACTACGGCATTTTTTATCAGACCATCGTCAATGGCTATCAGCACGAAGGCTGCGACAACTGGCTGCGTCAGGATTCCCCCTGGGTGCTCAGGCGCGGGCATTTCATGTTTCTGATCAATTTTTACGGCCGCAGCGAGGCCTACGAAGACAGCGCCGGGCACGAGCGTTTCCGCTGGGTGGACACGGAGTCAGTCATGGCCATGGCCTGCGACATCATGGTGCCCGGTCATCAGAACGGTCACGTGACCAACATGCGTCTGTGGAAGGCCATCTCCACCCGGGATTTCGAGCTCGAACATTTCAACCGGGGCGATTATATCGGCGCGGTTCAGTCCAAGGTCGAGAGCGAGAACATCTCCAAGGTTCTCTATCCCAACGACACCAGCCCGCGTGGCAAGGAGCTCAGGCTGCGGCAGCAGTATTTCTTCGTGGCCGCGACGTTCCAGGACATTCTGCGGCGTTTTCGCAAGAACAACTACTCCTCTTTCGACTGCTTTCCCGATCAGGTCGCGGTGCAGCTCAACGACACCCATCCGGCCGTCAGCATCGCGGAACTCATGCGCATCCTGGTCGACGAAGAGGCCCTGACCTGGGAGACGGCCTGGACCATCTGTCAGAAGACGTTTTCCTACACCAACCACACCGTCCTGCCGGAGGCCCTGGAGACCTGGTCCGTGGAACTCATAGGGCGCATGCTGCCCAGGCATTTGCAGATCATCTTCGAGATCAACCGTCGCTTTCTGGATGACGTGGGTCAGCGTTTCCCGGGCCGTGTCGATCTTTTGAGGTCTCTGTCCCTGATCGCCGAGGACGATGGAAAGCAGGTGCGCATGGCCCACCTGGCCATCGTCGGCAGCCACACGGTCAACGGCGTGGCCGAGTTGCATTCGAAGATTCTCAAGACGCGGCTGTTCAAGGATTTCAACACTCTTTATCCCGGCAAGTTCACCAACGTTACCAACGGCATCACTCCCCGGCGCTGGCTGATGCAGGCCAATCCGGCCCTGTCCGAACTGATCAGCTCCGTCATCGGGTCCGAGTGGATTCATGACCTGTCGCATCTGTCCGAACTGGCCGCGCATGCCGACGATCCTGAATTCCAGCAGCGCTGGCAGGAAGTGCGCAAGCGCAACAAGAAGCTCCTGGCCCGCTATGTCCTGCGCAAACTCGGCGTGGGCATCAATCCGGCCACGCTTTTCGACATGCACATCAAGCGCATCCACGAGTACAAAAGGCAGATCCTGAACGTTCTGCACGTCATCACCCTCTACAACCGCATCCGCTCGGAAAGCATCGTGCACCACGTTCCGCGCACGGTGTTCTTTGCCGGCAAGGCCGCGCCGGGATATCTCCAGGCCAAGCTCATCATCAAGCTCGTCAACGCCGTGGGCCAGGCCGTGAACGCCGATGCCGCCGTGGGCAATGACCTGCGGGTCGTTTTTCTGCCCAACTACTGCGTCTCGCAGGCGGAAAAGCTCATCCCGGCCGCGGATCTGTCCGAGCAGATATCCACGGCGGGCATGGAGGCATCGGGCACCGGCAACATGAAGTTCTCTCTCAACGGGGCGCTGACCATCGGCACCCTGGACGGGGCCAACATAGAGATCAGGGAGGTGGTGGGGGAGGACAACTTCTTCCTCTTCGGCAACACCGAAGAAGATGTGCACCGTTTGCATTCCGGGGGCTATGACCCGGTGCAGATCTACGAAAGCAACCTCGAGCTCAAAAAAGCGCTGGACATGATCTCCACCGGATTCTTCTCGCCGGAGGCACCGGCCCTTTTCAGGCCCATCGTCGATTCGCTCCTGTCCCACGGCGACTATTATCTGGTCCTGGCTGATTACGCGAAATACGTGGCGGAACAGGCCCGGGTCTCAAAATGCTACGAGGACCCTGCCCTTTGGACGCGCATGTCCATCCTGAACACGGCCAACATGGGGAAATTCTCCAGCGATCGCTCGATCATGGAGTACGCGCGGAACATCTGGAAGGTTTCGCCCCTGGCCTGACAGGCTTCCTCATAACGGTGATCTGCTGTGTCGGTGAAAAAAGCCAGGACGCTCATGCATGCGCATGACTGCGTCCTGGCTTTTTTTCGTTTTCGTGCATTTCACCACTTTCAAGCGGCCTGCGGATCTTGTTTTTTGGAACAGTCAGCCCCCCCCGGAGGGTGTCAGGCGCCTTGGCCGATTTCAAGGATGGAAGAAGCCCAGGCGCCTGCCTCGCGATACAGCCGCCGCATGGTTTCCTGCTCCAGATTCAGGTCTTGGAGGATTGCACCCGGCGCATCTGCATCCTGATCCTCGAAGGCCAGCATGAGCGTGAGCAGCGGCATGTATTCCGTCGTGTTTTCGCCGCGCAGGGCTTTTTTCTGCGCGTCGTTCAAAGGCAGAAAGGCCAGGGCGTCGGCCATGGGGATTCCGAGGATGGCGTCGAGCAGCGAAAACATGCCCAGCAGAAACATCTCGTCGGGCTTGAAGTCCCAGTAGTCGTGACCGGCGACGGTCTGTTCCAGAAATTTTCCCCGCCACAATGAAAGATGCAGGAGCTCGACCTGTTCCTCGCCCTGCGAGATGTCTGCCAGCAGCACGGCGCGCAGCCAGTTGCGCACGTTGACCCAGCCCAGAAGGGTGATGGCCTGGCGGATGGAATCGATCTTGCGCATGAACCCGAAAGTCGGGGAGTTGAGGTAGGTGAGCAGCCGGTAGGAAAGGCTCACGTCGGCCTGGATGGTCTGGGCCAGCTGGTCCAGGTTGGGTGATTCGGCCTCGATGATGCGCAGGATCTGCAGGCGTGAATTCTGGTGCGAGGACAGCTTCTTGCCGGGGATGATCTCGGCGGTCTTGAAGAAGCGCCCCTGGAAAAGGGAGATGCCCATGTTTTGCAGCCGTTCCAGTTCTTCGCGGGTGGTCACGTTGCGCGCGATCAGGGTCTTGTCGGCCCTGGGTATTTTTGCAAGCTCTTCGGCCATGTCGGGGGAGCCAAGGCAGATCACGGAGGCCAGTTCCATGAGGGCGGCCTGAGGCGTGATTGCGGCATTCCACTCCAGGGCGATGGTGTGCCCGTCCGCCGCCATCTGCTTCAGCGCCGGGAGCAGGTCCGGGTCGTTCTGGTAGTCCGGGCTGATCAGGATGGCGGAGGATTGCGCCGGAAAGGCGTAGGGGATCTGCTTTTGCAACTGGTCCCGGGTGTAGGAGAGGAGCATTTTCTTGTTGCGGGCCAGGATGGTGTTCAGGCCGATGTAGTCACCGGCGATGACCGCTGCCCCGACGTTGGCCCGTTCCGGGTCTGGAGGCAGCCCCGGGGCAAGGCTCGAGGTAGCCTGGATTTCGTAACCCCATACTGTCTTGGAGGCGGTAAAGATCGGATACCTGGACAGCAGATGCAGGTTCGTGGCGCTCGGAACGGCTGCGGGCATGGGTGGCTCCCGGTTGGAGTTTTGGATTGCCTTGAAGTTAGCAGAACATTGCACAATTTTGAACTCTTATTTGCCTGCTTCAAATTCAAGTTTACATTTATGTGCATGTTTTGTGCAGGGCAGGCGGGGGCAATTGTTTTGCCCAGGCTGCGATGCGCGATGCTGGAGGCAGGGCGCGCCATGCCGGATGTAGCGACGCTGGAGGCTGTTTTGCAAAATTGTAATTTATTTCCGGATTAATTCCAGATTGTCGGGATTGCATATTTCAAAAATGTAATCTATTTATTTGCTCAGTTCGCGACATTCTTATATTTCAGTATGTTGCGCTTTTGGCATCTGAATTGCTAATGTCTTGGAAGTTGTAAACACGGATCAACGTAGCAATAAAAGCATACATCAACTTGTCCTGGAGGATATCATGAACGGACTCACGGCCCGCAGGGACGCCATCAAGGCAATCACAGACTACAAACCCATGCATGCTCCCCTGAATTTCAACGAGACTTCCCTGACCGAAATGTTTGGAAGCAACGTTTTCAATGACAAGGTCATGCGTGAACGCCTGCCCAAGACCGTCTATAAATCACTGAAGAAGACCATCGAACTGGGCGAGAAACTTGACGCTTCCGTGGCCGATGTCGTGGCCAACGCCATGAAGGATTGGGCCATCGAGAAGGGCGCCACCCATTTCACCCACGTCTTCTACCCCCTGACCGGCCTGACCGCGGAGAAGCACGACTCCTTCCTCACTCCCGACGGCATGGGCGGGGCAGTGGCCGAATTCAGCGGCAAGATGCTCATCCAGGGCGAGCCCGACGCCTCCAGCTTTCCTTCCGGCGGTCTGCGCGCCACCTTCGAAGCCCGCGGCTACACTGCCTGGGACGTGACCAGTCCGGCCTACATCCTTGAGAATCCCAACGGAACTTTCCTGTGCATCCCCACGGCCTTCGTGTCCTGGACCGGCGAGGCCCTGGACAAGAAGACTCCGCTGCTGCGGTCCATGCAGGCCCTGAACAAGCAGGCAAAGCGCGTGCTGAAGCTGTTCGGCGTCGAGACCAAGCTGCCCCTGACCAGCTATGCAGGTCCCGAGCAGGAATATTTTCTCATCGATCGCAATTTCATCTTCGCCCGTCCCGACCTGCTCATCGCCGGCCGCAGCCTCTTCGGCGCCAAGCCGCCCAAGGGTCAGGAGTTCGAGGACCAGTATTTCGGCGTAACCCCGCGCCGCGTCATGTCCTTCATGATGGAAGTGGACCGCGAACTGTTCAAGCTCGGCGTACCGGTCAAGACCCGTCACAACGAAGTGGCCCCCAGCCAGTTCGAGATCGCGCCCATCTACGAGCAGGGCAACCTGGCCACGGACCACAACCAGCTGGTCATGACCGTGCTGCGCAGCGTGGCCAAGCGTTATGGCATGGTCTGCCTGCTGCACGAGAAGCCCTTCGCCGGCATCAACGGCTCAGGCAAGCATCTCAATTATTCCATCGGCAACGATGAAGTCGGCTGCCTCTTCGATCCCGGCGACACGCCGCACGACAATGCCCAGTTCCTGGTCTTCTGTGCCGCCGCCATCCGCGCCGTGCACAAGTACGGCCCGATGCTGCGCGCCACCGTGGCCAGCGCCTCCAACGACCATCGCCTTGGCGCCAACGAGGCTCCTCCGGCCATCATGTCCATATATCTGGGCGAACAGCTGACCGACGTTTTCGAGCAGTTCAAGAAAGGCGAGGTCAAGAGCTCCAAGAAGAAGAGCGTCATGAACATCGGCGTGGACACGCTGCCGCCCCTGCCCATGGATCCGGGCGACCGCAACCGCACCAGCCCCTTCGCCTTCACCGGCAACCGCTTCGAATTCCGCGCGGTGGGTTCCTCCATGTCCATCGCCGGCTCGCAGGTGGCCCTGAACACCATGATGTCCGAGTCCCTGGACTACATCGCCACCGAACTGGAAAAAGCCACCGGCGGCAAGAAGACCAAGCTCAATGAAGCAGTACAGAATCTCCTGCAGAAAATCATGATTGAGCACGATGCGGTCATCTTCAACGGCGACGGCTATTCCGACGAATGGCATCAGGAAGCCGAAAAACGCGGCCTGGCCAACCTGAAGGCCACCCCCGACGCCCTGCCCATGCTGTCCATCCCATCGACCATCGAGCTCTTCACCAAGTACGGCGTGCTGAGCGAGGCCGAGCTGCGGTCCCGCGAAGAAATCTACCTGGAGCAGTACTGCAAGACCATCGAGACCGAAGCCAACCTGATGCTGCGGATGTCCAAGACCGTCATCTTCCCGGCTTCCTTCCGCTATCAGAACGAGCTGGCCCAGGCCTGCGCCAACCTTCAGGCCATCGGCAAGGAATTCGGCACGACCACCCTCGACCAGCTGACCACCAACCTGCGCGGCATGCAGAAGGTCACCTACGAACTTGAAGCGTTGCTTGAAGGTGAGAAGGGCAAAACGACCCTCGATCACGCCAACTACTTCTACAAGACCATCCTGCCTGCCATGGCCGAGGTCAGAAAGCATGCCGACCTCCTGGAAACGCTCGTCGCCGACGATCTGTGGACGCTGCCCAGCTACCAGGAAATGCTCTTCATCCGCTAACCCTTTTTCCGCCGAACCGGCCTGTCGAAGCGCATCCTCCCCTCGCCAGGTCTTTGCCGAAAACCGGCCGGTTCACGGAATTTTCAGGCTGCCTCCGGGCAGCCTTTTTTCGTTGTGTTGACGCCGCTCGACGGTGTGTCTAGATATCTGTGGCGTCTTTGCACCGAGCACGTGAGAACCCCCATGGAAATTTTTCGCAGATGGATGAGTGCCGTTTTTTCCGACACGCAACTGGTCATCCTTTTTCTGGTGCTGGTCGTCAGCGGGGCGATTGTCCTCTCCGTGGGCAATCTGTTGGCCCCTGTCATCGCCAGCGTGGTCATCTCTTTTCTTCTGGAGGGGGTGGTGCGTTTTCTGGTCGCGTTTCGCTGGCCGCGCATGCTGGCCGTGGTGCTGGTTTTCGGGCTGTTCATGCTTTTTCTGGCGGTGATGATCCTGGCGCTGGTGCCGCTATTGGTGTCCCAGATCACGGACCTCATCGACAACATCCCCTGGATCGTCTCCAAGGCGCAGAACGCCCTTGTGCACCTGCCGAGGCAGTATCCGATCCTGACCGAGGCCCAGGTGCAGACAGTGGTCGACTCCCTGACCACCCAGTTTTCCCAGTATGGTCAGCAGGTCCTGGCCTTTTCCCTGTCCTCCGTGCGCTCCGTCTTTTCCTTCGTGGTCTACATGGTGCTCATGCCGATCATGGTCTTCTTCTTTCTCAAGGATAAGGACGTTATCCTTGGATGGTTGTGCAGCTTCCTGCCCCAGGACCATACCCTGGCCAGCACGGTCTGGATGGACGTCAAGACCCAGGCCGGAAACTACGTGCGCGGCCGGATCTGGGAAATCTTCATCGTCTGGATCGCGACCTACGCCTCCTTCTTGTTTTTTGGGTTGGACTACGCAATGCTCCTTAGTCTTCTGGTCGGCCTGTCCGTGATCATCCCGTATATCGGTGCCGTGGTCGTGACCGTGCCTGTGCTTATCATCGCCTTCATCCAGTGGGGTTTTGATGCGCAGTTCACCTGGGCCATGATCGTCTATTTCGTGATCCAACTCCTGGACGCCAACCTGCTTGTGCCGTTGCTGCTGTCCGGGGCCGTCAACCTGCACCCCATCGCCTCCATCACGGCTATCCTGATTTTCGGCGGCATATGGGGCTTTTGGGGCGTATTTTTCGCCATCCCGCTGGCCTCGCTGGTGCAGTCGGTGCTCGGCGCCTGGAAGAATCGCCGCGGATACCTGGTGGAAAGTTAGGATTATGGGTCCCATAGGTCGTATGGGTCCTGTGAAATACAATTAAAATTGAGAGCTGATAGGAAGAATTAATGAAAAAGTACGATGTTTACGGCATGGGCAACGCCCTGGTCGACATGGAATTCGAGGTGCCCGATGCCTTTTTGGAAACCATGGGCGTGGAAAAGGGCTTCATGACCCTGGTCGACGAAGAGCGGCAGTTCGAGCTGCTCGAATATCTGCGCAGCGAACGCAGCGTCCGCTCGGGCGGAGGGTCGGCTGCCAACACGGTCGTAGCCAACGCCTTTTTCGGCGGAAAGTCCTTTTACACCTGCCTGGTCAGCAACGATGAAATGGGTGATTTCTATGCCCAGGAACTGGCCCGGGCCGGGGTAGGCACCAACCTTTCCGAACGTCGCGCCGACGGTGTCACCGGCAAATGCCTGGTCATGATCACGCCCGACGCCGAGCGGACCATGAACACCTACCTTGGCATCTCCGAATCCCTGTCAATTGCGCAGTTGTGCCCGGAAGAGTTGCGCGAGTCCGAATTTCTCTACTCCGAAGGCTATCTGGTGACCTCGCCCACGGCGAGGCCAGCTGTTGTTTCAGCCATGAACATGGCACGTGAAGCCGGGGTCAAAACCGCGCTGAGTTTCTCCGATCCGTCCATGGTCAAATACTTTCGTCTGGGTCTGGAGGAGATTGTCGGCGAAGGGGTGGATCTGCTTTTCTGCAACCGCGAAGAGGCCCTGCTCTGGGGCGAGTGCCGCACCCTGGCCAAGGCCGTGGAAAAGCTGCACCGCAACGCCAAGGCCTTCGTGGTCACTCTCGGCGGGGAGGGCGCTCTGGTTTATGACGGTGAGGACATGCACGAGATCGACGCCTGCCGGGTTACGCCCCTGGATACCAACGGCGCCGGGGACATGTTTGCCGGAGCCTTCCTGTACGGCATTACCCACGACATGAATTACGCCCAGGCTGGCGAGTTCGCGAGCCTGGCCGCGTCCAGGGTGGTCCAGACCTTCGGCCCCAGGCTCAAGCCCGAAGAGTACGCCAAGACCCTGGCCGAATTTCGGGGCCGGTAGCACGTCATGCTGGCGGGACTTGAAGGGTGGGCGGAAGGGCTTGGCTGGCTGGCCGCTTTGTCCGCCCTGACATTCGTGGGCTCGCTGCTGGTCATCCCCCTGGTGGCCGCCCGCATTCCCGCCGACTATTTCTGCGCCGAAAGGCGCGGCAAGACGCTATGGCGCAGGCGCCTTCCCGTCCTGCGCATAATCGTCCTGATCCTCAAGAACATGCTGGGCCTCGTCCTCTTCCTGGCTGGGGTGCTGATGCTCTTTCTGCCCGGCCAGGGCCTGCTGACCATCTTCCTTGGCATCATGCTCATGGATTTTCCGGGCAAATACCGCCTGGAAAGGTACATCATCTCCCGCGGGCCAGTCCTGCGCGGCATCAACTGGCTCAGGAACCGCTCCGGGGTTGCGCCTCTGGAAGTGATGGAGTGTGACGATCAGTTTTGAGTACTTGCGTACTCCTTGCGACCGGGTGAATCGGCGGTGTCTGGCGGAGTTGAGTGGTCCTGAAGAGAGAAAGTTGTCTGATTCGGGGATATTGCGCATTGATGTCGAGGCAGAACGCTTTATTTGGCGGTGATTGCTCGTATCGTAAGTTGTTGAAATATAGGGTTTTAAAATCAAATTAAAATTTTTCGAAAAAAGTCTTTGACAGCAGGCATTGGCCCCTATAAAGACTGTTTCTCGTTGGACGGGACGGGGCGGTTAGCTCAGCTGGGAGAGCGTCGGCCTTACAAAATGCGGGGTCGTAGTTAAGTCGGTTATAACGCCGGCCTGTCACGCCGGAGGCCGTGGGTTCGAGTCCCATCGGCCCCGCCAAAGAAATCAAGGGTTTACGTGAAAGCGTAAACCCTTTTTCTTGTTCACGTGTCCCGCCTGCGTGTCCCAAGAATTTTCGATGCCAAAACTGACGTGGCCCGATTAGACGTTGTGACACGATGAATGTAGCGTTGCGTCGTAGTTGCTGATTTGTGTCTAAGGAGTTGCTGGACATCAAGAAGACCTACCGAACCGTCAGCGATTGCCACACTCGCCGCAAGGTGGCGAATACCGTGAAACCCAAAGGCCCTGACTCCGGCCCGTTCACATAAACGATAAAGCCAACGTCGGTGATCGACCAAAGGCTTTTGGCCTCGCCTACTCACGAACACATGAGCCACGTCCGGGTGCCGGTTCATTTGCTCGCACAAGGCCGGTTTGAATTCAGGAGGGATCGGCACATAATCTGCCTCTACGTCTGAGTTCTTCCGTTTACGGGTCCATAAGCGAAGCCTATTCTCCCGCAAATCTACATCGTCGGTCATCAACTTGAAGACTTCACTCTTCCGGCCCGCCGAGTAAAACAGGGTCAGCAGCAGGGTCTTGTCCTGGCCATCGGCGATATTGATTACGGCCAGGAAGTCCTCTAACGATGGGATGTATCGTGGCGATCTGGATTCCGGCTGACGCTTGACTCGCTTGAAAGGATTTTCGGTTGGAAAACCGTAGTACTGAACTCCCCAGTTCCAGGCAGCTATCAAGTTTTTGCGGTCCTTGTTCACAGCGTTACCGCTTCGTCCAAACTTGCGCTCAGATTTGAAGTATTGCTGTGCGACAAGTGGCGTTATTTGCACCACTGTCAGACTCCCTCTTCCGCCGCCTTTTTTCACAGTCCTGCCCTCGCCATGGTACTGCTCCAAGAACATGTCGCGACAAAGAGCCTTTTCCTTGTACGTCTTCGTGCTCACGCAGCCATTTTGCGATTCCACATATGAATCAAGCCACTCTTTGAGAGTCAGACCGATAAGAGGCGTTGGAGCACTTGTTTCATTATCAAGGGTCGCTGACTGTTTGAGTGATGCCAGCATCTCTTTCTCCCACACTTCAGCATCTTTTTTTCTGTCAAAGAACTTTGTCTTGCGAGTGCCGTCAAATTTGACAGCAGCCCGCCAGCGTCCATTCTCTTTGTAAGCCATATAGCCTCCAAATAAGCATAGACGCCTAACCATCTTTAATAAGTATACTTTATAGTGCTTTTTATTTCAACAAAAAAAGCGAGCCATCTCTGACTCGCTTTTTTTTACGCTGCATTATTAATTTTCAGTAAATCTAGAACTGATTTTGTATATATAGTTATATCTAGAGATTCGCCGATATTATGAATATAATTATCTGTGGTCGATGCCCGAGTGTGTCTCAGAAGGGCCTGGATATCCGTAAGTTCAATTTTCTTCTTGATCAACTCTGTTGCCACACGATGCCTTATTCCATGGATCGTGAATGGTTTTACTTCATTCTGTATACAAAAATCTTTGAGCCACTTGTCCCAGTTTCCACGATCTGGACTGACATAATTAAACAGCATCTCTGTAATGCTATTATTTTCGATGTGTCTCTGTATTTGTTGACTCAACTCGTCCGGTATTTTTATTTTATCTCTTCTCTCGCCATTTCCATTTGTCTTTTCTGTTGTTAGAACAATAATGCAGTCATCTGGAATAAAATCAGTTTCTACTTTGATTCTAAACATTTCGACACGTCGAGCCGCTGTCACGAGACAGAGCATCAAAATTAAACGCTCCTCGCCTGTCGCGGATAATGTAACCTTCAGAACGTCTTGAAAAGGCGGTATATACTTTGCTTTTCTTAATTCCGGAAACCTGTCGCAGAAAACAAATGGGTTTGCATATGGCAGTTTAAGTCGCTTTACGCCCCATGCCCAAGCCGCATCAAGCCGCTTAAGGTCTTTGTTACGAGCATTCCCCGAACGTGCCTGGTCACGGTCAATGAATGCCATCACCATGTCTGGTGTAATGTTTGAAACATGTGTTTTCGACGGGACAATCGACAGAAACCTTCTGAAAAAATTCAATTTTTCGCTCCATTCCCGAGGCTTGTTCCTGCCTTGAAGATGAATCAGATATCCCTCTACGAGAGGGCCGATACAATAGTTCGATATGGACAATATCCCTTTGCGATTTTTTGATTGTTGTCGATTTCGATCCCGTTCGGCGCGTCCTAGGGTTTCCCACTCCACCGCTTCACGCTCTGTTGCTACGAGTTTTGTTCTTCGTTTCGTTTCGCTATATTTGATGACACCACGCCATTTGCCAGTTTCTTCTTCATAATAAGCCATTTATATTATTACCTCTTTCTACCAAAGTCCCAACTTGGACTCAGCCATTCCTTCTATGCTGTGGGAGGTGGTCGCTTGCATTTGCTCTTCGAGCAAAGCAATCAGAGTCTCTCCCTCCATCATCCTTTTCACGTACGATTTTTTAAATCGGATCCCGCTCTTTCCTATTACAAATGCCCCAAGTGCGATCTTCATTTCAGGAGTGGACAGCAGACTCCGCGAACACCCTAATTTTTTCATTACTTCCTTCGCGGTCACTCCCGCTTCATTTTCAAACTCAACTTCATTCATATTAACCTCCGATGATCGGAGGCGCGGGAAACGCGATTTTTTTTCAACTTGGCCAAGAAAATGAGTCGAAATGAAAAAAAAAGCTTCTTTCCCGGGTGAAAGGGTAAATTCAAATATGAGGTACCCATATGCTAATTAAGGAAATCCAAAAAAATGAGGCAGTTAAGTTTCGTGTGCCCGGTAAAGTTGCTGAGCAGCTCAGGTTGATCAAGTCGGAGTGCAAGGAGCTTGAATGGAAATTTGTTCTGAATGACGAAATTGCCCTGCTCATCGAAAAACAGTGTCACAAGGCTCTTAAAGAAATTCAGGCTGAACTCGATCGCCGAAAACAAGAAACATCCGAGGAGGTAGATATCGAAACAAGATCCGCTCAAGTTAGATCCCCGAAGAACAAACCAACGCCCCCCAATACCAAGCCATTACCAATTATGATGCCCGCAAAGAGCGAATAATTATAAAATATTACAATAAATAGGGCTGCGAATGCAGCCCTATTTATTGTGGTGCGCCCTGCTGGGCGCACTCACGTGGTGGAGGTGATAATTCCTTTTCGTAAGTCTGGGACGGTTTCAATCCGTCGGCAAGGAGTGTCTGCCAATAGGTGGAACCTGAAGGTGAAGAAAACCTCAGCCAAAACCCTGGCTCTATGAAAACAAGCAATGAAAACCTACTCATTACCGGCGTGGCCCCCACCATTTTAGCCACGAGTCCAATGTGATGTCTTCCAATAGCCCGCTTTTGTTTCGAGGGTAGAACCCGTTATCCCAGTCTGCCTTCCCGATGCTGAAATACATGCCTTCAAGCCGTGGGTACTTCATGAACAAGTTTTTTTCGGTTTTCTGCCGCAGCCACCGTTCAAGTTCGTTGCATTGCGGTCTTGCGTTGGGACAATGCTTCGCCCAGCGATGAACGCGTAGCATCATCGTTGATATGGAAAATACTTTTTGCTGCGGATTAGCGCCTGAATTCAGGATATCCGCGATATTGTTCCTCACGGATTTCAAGAAATCGTCTGAAAGGAAGATGAGCAGCGCTTTGTTCTTGATCCGGGCGGTGTAATTCCACAGCGTACAGGAATCAGTTGTGAGGTCTGTCCATTGCCCCTTGATGGAAATGATACGATTTTTGCTGAGTACAAATGCATGCTTTTCGTCCCACCATGTCACAGACTGATTTGCTTTCGCTGTTCGGAAAATCTTTAAGCCCTGCTCATGAAAAAGAAGTGGCGCAAAAATCTTCCGCGCGAACTGCCCACGAACTGTCGGGCAGTAGACATTGCTGACTATTAACTCAGAACAGAACTCGATAAAATCATGGTCCATGATCCCGAATGACTGTGCACTTTGGGCAAGTCCTTCGATGGCTTCTTCCCAGTTCCACCCGTGCGTAAACAAATGAACTTTGCCCTGCTTCATAGAAGTGTACTGCCTGAGCCAGCACACCAGATGTCCATTGTGTCTCCAGGGATTCCAAAAGCCAGGGCATTGTCCGGATAGTGGCGCGAGGATAAGCCCGGCCAGATAAATCCGTTCAATTTCTGCCTGCACGAAAAGTTCCTGAGATACGGTCTTGGGCCAGAAATGGGCGGTCAGGGCCGCTGCCGTTTGTGTCCATGACGTTCGCTCCAGATACTCCATGAGATTCGGATGGCGATGCCGTAAGGCCAAGGCGCGTTGCGCCTGGATCACCTTGTAAATAGCTTGATTTGTTGTCTGAGTTGACTCTTCAAGGTCTTTGACTATGCCCATGTCAGACCTCGGTCAGGGCACAGGATTGCACTTGCCAGCCCAAAACGGGCGATTTCGTTTTCCATGATTACCTCCCAAATTAGATTTTTCATAAGAGAGGAATGGGAAAACGATTTTTCTTTTCCGGTTTTAGAACAAGATCATCAAAATTCTTATCAAGAACCATCTTGGGCCCGCCAGGGGCCTGTTCGTTCATTGTCTTTATTTAAAAAAATCAAATAGATGCTTACTACATTGAGGTGCGGATTAGATTTTCTTTTTCACGCCTTGCCGTGAAAAAGAAATCTTTCCCATACATTTGGGTATGTCTTCAAGCGCATAAATGTGTGCGCTTCGACTCCTTCGGGAGTCACCCAATGTACCTACCTTTGGCGGGATCTTTCGTATCCCGCGAAGCCGGTGTTCACCGGCTTCTTTGTGATATCACATCGCAATTTTCCCTTCTCGCGTACCCCTTTCAACAGGCATAGCCTGATTATATATAGGATTGGATGATTGATGATTTTGTCATGTTGCCGTTTAGTCGCCACTACTTTGATGGATCGGTGCCAGCCAGCCGGACAGCCATCCGGATTATGATCTTGAAGAAGTAGATGACCAGGAAAGCCGAATGCTACGGAAACGGGCCCGTTCGGTTTGGGAACCAGTTCCTATGAGCAAGTCGCTGTTTGGCGAGGAGTGATTAGGAGTTGAGTTCATATTTTTATTGTATTGATGGTGGTGCGACTGGATAATCAAATATGTCGTGTGCCCCAGAAAATGGGGGTGTGGGGCAAGTGTCTCTTTGAGCATTTGTGACACACGAGGGGTTTTTGCGCATGCAGATATATAAGCCGTCGATCCCTGGCAGGCTCGAAGTTGGTGGTGACACCCCGGTAAAAATTTTGCGTGTAGAGCAGCAAATAGAAGGGAGCGATCCCAACCCGATTTAATATGGCGAGGAGACGAACCCGCGTTATAAAGTTTGTGCAAGTAATTTTGGAGTAAGGTCAGCTTCGGCACCTCGTAACCCGAAAGAAGCAATAATGTCTGGGATTTGCCCCGGCGATGAAAGCACAGGCACAGTGGGCGCCTAAGTTAAACATAACGCATAGTGAGGTAGAAGCTCACGACAGCGGGCGGCCAAAAGGTACGTGCTGTTTTTGATGAATCAGTGATCGAATCTGGTTGCGCATGGCGCAACCAGGCGACAGAGGCGTGGTAGTCGTAACCTTTCCGTAAGGAACAGATGCGTCCGAATCTGCATAAATAGTGCAGAGCAGCGTGAGGCGGCAGCAAAAGTCGAGCGCAGAAGTGAAGGACATCTGGGACTGCAAAATCAGTCCGGGCGAAGCACGCTAGGGTCGGGTGGCAACCGGCAACATGACAAATCATCCTGTGGCAAGGGTGATTACAAAATAATTAAGGGGCTGCAATTGCAGCCCCTTTCTTTGTCTTACAGCGTAGCAACTTTCTGACGAGTTAACTCCCGACCAGCAAAAAACGGTACTTGAGATCTTCCATTTCGTGTTGTGTGACGCCGCATGATGTGAAGTGCTCGCGCCATCCTACGACAATATTAGTCATTTCATCCCAGATCTGGCCCGCCTCAAGTGAGGAAAGACCAAAAGGCTGAACGTCGCTCAGGAGATTAGACTTTGTCGCAACGCGGCCTTCAAGGCCGCAGACAAGTGATAGTTGCCATTCTTTGCAACGTATCGGGGACGGGACCAGATCGTACGCGGGGGTCATGGCAATGCGATCTCGTGTCACAAAGAACGCGTGGTTCCGGAGGTGGTCATCTCTGTTGGAACACAGCGCATTAAATACCATTCGCCGAAAAATTTCCGGGCCTGATTCTTTGTCTCCGAGGAGGCGGGCTTTTTCGGCTAGATTTTGGTAGCTGCCCCAGTTTCCATCTTCATTGGCACCTGTCACAGTGAACCCGGAAACAAAATGATGGGCAACCCCATTCAGACGGTCAAAACGCTTTACGAGCAGAATGGGCTGTCCGTCCACTTCTGTGAGTCGAGTTTGAGCCACAGTGATGCCGCATTTTGCAGCCAGCGTCATGGTTGCTTGTTCAATTATTGGTTCGCGCCAAGTGTCTTCGCAAGATGAAAATTTCGCGACCCAAGTCTGCCCTCCCTCAATAACCAAAGCTTTTGGACGCGCTCCACCAAGGGATAAGCTCGCGGCAAGCGCAGTTTGAAGTGCATTTTTGTCGAGGACGGCGCATTGGTCGTTCTCAATTTCATCGTCTTCCATTCGATCGATGTGACCAACAATGTTTGCTACGGGCTTGATGTCTTCAGGCGCAGTGAAAACAGTTTGACTCGCCGTCCAAGGCGCAAGCGATTCCGGATGAGTTTTTGAACTGCCAAATGCAAGCGCTCCGATGCGCTGTGGGTAATGAACTGCGGTCAGGATCTCAATTTCAGACATCTTTTCAGATGGATGACCAGCGATCCAACTCAATACCCTTCGGCCCCATCGATCCGGGGCCGCGTCACGAAGTGCGCTGAATAACTCTCGGTTTATAAATTCATCATCGGATAAAGGTAACTGCCAAGGATCTATTGGAATGGCATCGTCTCGGCGCAAATATTCTTGATCATAGCAAAAACAATAGCCTTTCTCGTTCTGCCAGAGTGTGCCTGCCACAAGATATTCCTGCAATGACGGCAACCGCATAAAGACCACGATTTTTGGAGAAGATGCTGTGTTCATTTTGCCCTTCCCAGGCTACTCGGCAGATTTGAGGTGTTGCGCAAAGCGATCGAGCAACGTCTTCACCTCACCAACGATGATGGCCCTTTCAGCAGAAGAAATTTTTGAAGAGATATCGGGATGTCGGCTATTGAAATAAGAAATTGCTATGGTTTCAAGATCTTCGTCGCAAGTAACAGGCTTGCGGCAAATCTCCTCACCGAACGCGAGGTAGTTGAGATCAATTCCAAATTTAGCTGCGAGCAAGACCAACCAAGCAGCCGGAAAAGAGTTGTTGCTTTTTTGCCGAGAGATGGACGGGCCGGAAATGCCGAGCACTTTTGCCAGATCTGTGGAAGTTGTGATTTCAGTCTTCTCGGAAATTCGTTTGAAGACTTCGTCGAACGGGAGATCAGCACCTAATTTGTAAGCCATGTCTTTCTCCTTGATTTCGGCAAAAGCAGTGTCATTCAGTCATTAGTCACAATATGCTAATCGAGACCGGAAAGCAAAAATAGCTAAATGTTATTTTTATATCATTTTGCTATTTTTTTCTTGACAAAAGTTAGCATTATGATAAAATCATATTAACAAAACGATACATAGGAGGATAAGCATGAGCGCAAAGATTTTGGATGACCAATCGAAATTAGCGGCAGTTGGAGAAGTTTTGGCCGGTTTGGGTACGTTGTCGTCGGTTGCGAGACGTCATGGGATAAGCATCGGCTATTTATCAATTCTAGCATCCCGTGCACGCAGAGCTGTTGAATCAAAGTCCGTGTTGTCAAACAATCCAGCTTCTAGGGACGCTGAGAGGGCCATGGTGGAAAAACTGTCTGAGCGGGTCCAGATGTTGGAAAAAAAATTTAACCGTTTGTTTAAGTAATAGGGAGTATTATGGGAAAATGCAGTGTTGAATTTGAAGTTGTCAGTAAATTTACTATTGATATCGAAGTAAATGATGATGAATTTACCGATGATGTTGAAGATGATATTAAGGCAATTGTTGCTGACTATGAGGATCAAATTAACGATATGATTAGCGGAAATAGAAAACCAGAACTCTTAACACAGCATGGATATGTGATAAATCTTGTCAATATTCGAGACGTACGGCTATCTGATGCGGGTGAAGAGACCGTTTCGTCAGAAATTGACAAGGAAAATTTTATTAGGCTTGGCATTTAAAAAAAAGCTTTAAGTTAAATTTGAGAGTCCCCCCACAATTTTCTTGAAAATGTGGGGGGACTCTCAAATTTTAGCTGCTAATAATAATTTAATTAAAAAATGTATCAAAAAATTTTGTAAGTTAAAATTAATTTTTGAATCCCAACATATAAGATATCATGCATATTTAATATGTATCATATGATAATATCATAAATAAATATGATACGAATACAATACGAAATGGAGGAGGATGTGGCAAGAGAAGGTATAAGTTATGGACAGGTAGTATCTGCGATAGAAGAACTCGTCGGATCTGGAAAGCAGGCGACAATAAATGGAATACGGCAAGTACTTGGGACCGGAAGCCCAAACACGATTCACAAGCATATGGTGGAGTGGAGAGATTTACAACAAAATAGGACTGTTGCGTGTGCAGCGCTGCCAGAAGCTGTGACGACAGTGATAGCTCGTGAACTTGATCGAGTTGCTGTACAAGCGAAAGCGGAGATCGAAGACCAACTATCCCAGGCAAAAAATGAGGCATTGGAGTTGGCAACCGCTGGCGAGGCGCTTGAGGTTGAGATTGAAACGTTAAAAGTGTCCATCGCGGCTATCGCTACCGAACGAGACGCTATGTCTGCTATTGCTGCTGAACGACACAAAGAAATTATCAATCTTACAGGAATTGTTAAGCGAGAGCAAAAGGACGCAGAATCGGTTCGAGTAGATCTTGGGAAAATGCAACTTAAAGTTGATTTATCTCTTAACGAACATTCATAATTATCGATTGATGTTGCAAAGCTTAGGCAAGAGTATGAAAAAGCGCGGCAAGATCACGTAGAGGCTGAAAGAGACAGAGCTGTTTTTCAAGCACGCTTGGAATCAGCAAGGCTTAATATCGGCAACGAGGAACAGAGACGAGAGATGTTGGAACGTGACAAGGCGAAGATGGTAGATGAATTAGAGAAGTTACGGAAAGCACTTGAGAATGAAAAAAAGGAACGGGCCGAACTTGAGACTACGAAAGCCGTTCTTGAAGCAAAACTGGACGCTGCCAATAAGGTATTGGAAAAAGAAAAGGAAATTTGTGAGGAACTAAGGCTAGGACAAAGAGCTTAAACGGAAAGAGGATCCAGAGTAAAAGAGTCTTCAAATAAGAAAGTTGAAGATTTCAAGACGAGTGCGTCACATCAAGACCAGCCGGCCTGAAATCGATCTTACATGTGCATTGCTTTAAGGTTGATGCTTGTGAATCGGACAGATTCTCGAGTACAGTTTGAAAAGTCTGAAAGTACATCATTCCATTTATCCGAGTTGTTTGGCAGAATTATTATGTAGGTGATAAAAATAATTGTTGAGTCATAAAAAAAATTGTAGCGATCGTCATGGGCAAAATACTTTTTACATGGGTTGGCCAGACGGATTTAAGAGCTGTCAACGAGTCAGACGCGATCGGCCTTGGCCCCATTGCACAGGCTGTGTCAACTCGTCTTTTCGACCAGATTCATCTTATAAGCGATTATCAGGATGAAGAAACCAAGCTCTTCATAAACTGGCTTGGCGGGCATACCAAAAGCCCGCTCTCAATTCATTTCAAACATCTCTCGTCGCCAACGAATTACGGCGAAATTCATCAGGCTGTAGTCGAGACACTTGAAACAGTCCTCAAGAAAAACAGGATTGTTCCCGAACTCACCTTTCATCTGAGTCCTGGTACCCCTGCCATGGCCGCAGTCTGGATAATTCTCGCCAAAACCCGATTCCCTGCGGAACTTATTGAGTCCTCCTATCGGCATGGAGTCCAAACCGTCTCCATTCCTTTCGACTTGTCGGCGGAGTTTATCCCGGAATTCCTCAAAGCTTCGGACAAAAAATTAGAAGAGCAAACAGCGTCACTTCCACCAAAAGCCCCTGAATTTGATGCTATAATTCATCGAAGCCGAGTCATGCAACGTGTCATTCATAAGGCGAAGAAGGTGGCTGCTCGATCAGTTCCGGTTCTTATTGAAGGAGAATCCGGCACCGGAAAAGAGTTATTGGCGCGGGCTATACACAAGGCCAGCCTGAGGAAGGAGAAGCCGTTTGTTGCGGTGAACTGTGGCGCAATCCCGTCTGAACTTGTTGAGTCGGAATTATTTGGCCACGCCAAAGGTGCATTCACGGGAGCCGACAGAGCAAAAGTCGGCTATTTCGAGGCCGCCGAGGGGGGGACCTTGTTTCTTGATGAAGTCGGCGAGCTTCCAATGCCCGCACAGGTGAAGCTATTGAGAACTCTTCAGGAGGGAGAAATCACAAAGCTTGGTACGACAACGCCAAAAAACATTGATGTTCGTATTATCGCCGCTACAAACCGGAATCTTATTGATGAAACTGTCACCGGTGCTTTTCGCTCCGACTTGTTCTACCGCTTGGCTGTTGCTGTTTTCAGGCTGCCCTCTCTCAAAGAACGACCGGGCGATCTCAGTCTCCTCATCGAAAGGCTTATTGAGCAGGTTAACGAGGAGAGCATGGATGAGCCTGGGTTTCGGCATAAAAAAATTACTGTCTCCGCAAAAAATCTTCTGCTCCAACACTCCTGGCCTGGAAATGTTCGGGAACTGTTGAACACGCTTCGACGTGCTACGATCTGGACTGATGAGGACACAATACGAAGCGAAGATGTGCGGGAAGCCTTGATTCCTGCGCTTTCGACCAAGGCCCCGGATATTCTTAACAGGCCCATGGAAGACGATTTCGACTTACAGGAACTCATGGGCATTGTTGCACAGCATTATCTGAACCGTGCCCTTGATGATGCTCATGGAAATAAGACGCAAGCTGCTAAAATTTTAGGCATATCCAATTATCAAACCTTAACGAATTGGCTCAAAAAATATGGTGTGGAGTAGTGATGGCACGCCTCTTGCCTTAGTGAGCGTATGAGCTTGAACATGGAATCACAAAATTTTGAGATGCTAAGAGCAAAATGGTCTCATCTTGCTGATCTTGGGGCCTTCGCTGAACAATATCTCTATGATGATCCGCCAAGTGCGCTGGTGAAGCTTCGCAACTATGCAGAACAGATGGTGCTCTGGATTTACGAAGTCGTCGCCCTTGAAATGCCTGAGTCGCAAAATTTGTATGATCTTCTCAAAGCAGATGTCTTTACCCGGCTTGTCGATTCGGCTGTTCAGAACAAATTTCATATTATCCGCAAGATTGGGAATGCCGCTGCCCACGGTAGGCCTGCCACTGTGGAAGAGGCTAAGCACGTCCTGCGTGAAGCCTACGACCTTGGTTGTTGGCTTTATGTGACCGCCGGGCAGGGTAACGTGTCGGATTGCACTCAGTTCGCGTTTCCACCAAAAATTAGCAGAGACCAGGCTACTGTCCTTGCGGCGAAGGAAAGTGAACTTCAGCGGATTTCGGAACTGCTTGAGGAAGAGCGCAAGAAGGCCAAAGAAGCCAAGATGGCCGTCGAGGCTCTCAAGAAATCAGCCCAAATTGCTTCCTCCGAACTCAAGTTTAGCGAAGAAGAGACACGGAAGCGACTAATAGACCTTCAGCTAGCTGAAGTCGGCTGGAACGTGGACGATTCTAATGCTGTTTCTCTGGAGTGGGAAATATCCGACCAGCCAACCAAGACCGGCAAGGGGTACGCCGACTATGTCCTGTGGGGCGATGACGACATGCCCTTGGCTGTCATCGAAGCGAAAAAGACATCCGGGGACGCAAAGGTTGGAAAGAAGCAAGCTGAGTGTTACGCTGATGGGCTTGAAAAAGAATACGGCCAACGCCCGGTCATCTTCTATACCAATGGCTTCGACATTTTCATTTGGGACGACCACAAGAATCAGGGGTATCCCGAAAGGAAAATATACGGCTTCTATTCCAAGGATAGCTTGCAGTATCTCGTCAAACAGAGGGACGTGAAGGCCGACCTTTCCACGGTTGAATTGAATCGGGATATTGCCGGTCGCAAGTATCAGCTCGACGCTATCCGCAATGCTCTGGGTATTTTCACAGATAAAAGGCGCAAAGGCCTTTTTGTTCTTGGCACTGGCACAGGAAAAACCCGTATCGCAGTTTCCTTGACTGAGGCGCTTTCGAGTGCCCGCTGGGCAAGGCGCATCCTGTTTCTTTGCGATCGCTTGGAGCTACGCAAACAGGCCAAGAATGCCTTTCAGGAACTGACGGATTTCCCGCTTATTGAAGTGACGAGTTCGACCTACAGAAAGCGAGAGTTTCGTGTGTACCTGGCGACCTATCCGGCAATGCTCAAGGTCTATCAGACTTTTGACGTAGGCTTTTTCGACCTGATCATTGCGGATGAATCTCATCGAAGTATCTATAATGTATATGGAGACATTTTCAAATATTTTGATAGCTTGCAGATTGGACTGACCGCGACACCGCGCAGCAGCATCAGCCACAACACCTTCGAGATGTTCCAGTGCCAAGATCAGGACCCGACCTTTTACTATTCTTATGATGAAGGTGTGGAAGACGATTTCCTGTGCCCCTTTGAGCTATTCACGCATACAACCAAATTCTTGCGTGATGGCATCAAGTACAGGGACATGACCGAGGAGCAGCGCAAGGAGCTTGAAGAAAGCGGATATGATTCCGAATTTTTCGACTTCGAGCAGCAGCAAATCGATAAGCAGATCTACAATAAGGATACAAACCGTAAAATTATAAAGAATCTCATGGAGTACGGTCTTCGCGACGCCACGGAGCAGCTTCCAGGCAAAAGCATCATATTTGCCAGAAACCATCGGCATGCTATGCTCATAGTCGAACTATTTGACGAGATGTATCCTCAACTTGGAGGTAAATTTTGCCAAGTCATCGACAACTATGATCCTCGTGCCGAGCAGCTCATAGATGATTTCAAAGATCCTGACCATGATCTGACCATTGCAGTGTCAGTGGACATGCTTGACACTGGAATCGATGTGCCGGAGGTGGTCAACCTCGTCTTTGCCAAGCCATTGAAGTCTTATGTAAAATTTTGGCAGATGATTGGCCGTGGCACCCGGTTGTGCAAAGACTTGTACGGTCCCGGCAAGGACAAGAGTATCTTCCGTATCTTCGATCATTGGGGAAATTTCGACTACTTCGAAGAAAACGCCACAGAAGCCGAACCGGGTACCAAAAAGTCACTGATGCAACTTCTTTTCGAGGCCCGTATCAAACTGGCGGAAACCGCTCTCCAAAAAGGTGAGCTGGAAATCTTCGGCAAGGTCGTTAGGCTCATCCAGAAAGACATTATTGATTTGCCTGAAACAAGTATCAATGTGCGCGACAAGTGGCGTCAGAAACGATCTGTCGAGCCCATAGAGGTGCTTGAAAGATTTTCGCCAGACACGGCGCAGCTCCTGAAGGCAGAAATCGCGCCCCTCATGCAATGGGTCAATATTCGTGGCCGGGCCGAGGCCAAGGCCTTTGATATGCGTATTGCCCTCACCCAGAATGAGCTTCTTGTGCAGGGCAGTCGGCTTGAGGATTTAAAAAACGAGATTCAGGATCAGGTGTCCCTTCTGCCCATGCATCTGAATCAGGTTCGCCAAAAGGCCGAGACTATCAAAAACATTTTGAAACAAGATTTTTGGGATTCGGTTTCTTTTGATGGCTTAGAAGAAGTTCGAAGTGAATTACGGGGCATTATGAAGTACAAAGAGCGAGGTGGAACCCAGCCTCCGCTCATCCCCGTGATCGACGTCAAAGATGGTGATATTCAGTTCCAGCGCCGGAAGACCACCCTGACCGCTATGGACATGGAGGCCTATCGCCGTCGGTTGCATGCGGTACTTGAACCTCTGTTTACTGAGAACGTCACACTCAAGAAAATCCGGACAGGGGAGTCTGTGAGTGAAGGGGAAATGAAGTCCGTCCTTTCCATGGCTGTGGCTCAGGTACCCAATGTCGAGTACGACGACCTACTCGAATTTTATCCTGAAGCGGCCCCATTGGACGTGATCCTTCGGTCCATCGTGGGCATGGAAATCGAGGTCGTAAAGGAGAAATTCGCCCACTTTCAGTCCAAATACTGGCTGGATCCAATGCAAAGTCATTTTCTGACAACCTTGCAGCGTATCATTAGCAAAAACGGCGCAATTAAGGTTGCCCAGCTTTACGACGCCCCTTTCACCGACCTGCACGCCAATGGCCTGGACGGTGTATTTCATGACAATGATGAACAGATCGACGCGATCATCGATATAGTAACAACCTTTGACCCTGAAACCTACAAACGAACTGAGCTGTAAATGACCTCTCCTGAGAAAGATATTATGAGCAAATTGGACAATCTCTGGCTGGATTTTCATTCCGGCGGCATCACCAACCCTATCACGGTCATTGAACAGATCTCGTATCTGATCTTTGCCCGACTTCTGGACATCACGGAGACTAGGCATGAGGTGATCGCCAAACGCACGGGGAAAGCGTTGAAGGAAGAGGAGCGAATTTTCAAGAAGGACCAGCAGCATCTGCGTTGGAGCGACTTCAATGACAAAACCGGCGCTCAACTTCTCCCTTTACTACGCGATGAGATTTTCAAACATTTTGAACAGGTTGATGGATATGGCTCCTTTATGAAAGGCGCTCAGCTTATGATCCAGAAACCAGAACTGGTCGAACTCGCCGTCAATGCGGTAAACAAGATGCCCTTGGTTGGTGGTGGTGACACGAAAGGCAATCTATACGAACATCTTCTCAGCAAATTGAATCAGGCGGGTATCGCCGGACAGTTCCGAACACCGCGACATATCATTCATACCATCGTCAAACTGATCGACCCCAAGCCCGATGAGAAGGTATGCGATCCGGCATGCGGCACAGCCGGCTTTCTGGTCGAAACTCTTCATCATATGATGGAAACGTACACTTCCGATGAAGGAATTTTTGAGTCAGAGGAAACGGGAAAAATTTACAGTCTGGACAAGCTCAGAACTGAACAAAAGGACCACATCAACAACGGTTTCCTTACCGGTTTTGATTTTGACGCCACCATGCTGCGTGTCTCGGCAATGAATATGATCCTTCATGGGGTGAAAGTGCCCCACATTCACTACCAGGATACCCTGGCCAGCAGCTTCTCTGACAATTTCCCGGAGAAGTCGGTAAACGCCTTTAACGTCATCCTGGCCAACCCGCCTTTCAAAGGTGCTATTGACTTCGACCGGGTACACCCTTCCCTAGTGAAAAAGGTTAAGACCAAGAAGACTGAGTTGCTTTTTGTTCTGCTTATTCTGCGAATGTTGAAGATGGGCGGCAGAGCCGCGGTCATCGTGCCGGATGGCGTACTTTTTGGTTCCTCACAGGCACATTTGGCACTGCGTATGGCTCTGGTAGAAGAAAATCAGTTGGAAGCCGTCATCTCCTTGCCTGCTGGTGTGTTCAAGCCCTACGCGGGAGTTTCCACCGGAATTCTTATTTTCTCCAAGGGCGGCGATACGCGGGACGTCTTCTTCTACGACGTGCAAAACGACGGTTATTCTCTGGATGACAAACGCACCAAGATCACGGCTAACGACTTGCCACAACTTCTGGAACGTTGGGAAAATCGTGATTCTATAAAGGATACAGATAGAAGCAGCAAGGCGTTCTTCATTCCCAAAAATGATATCGTGAACAGCAAGTACGACCTCTCCATTACTCGTTACAAGGAAGATAAGTATGAAGAGCAGGGGTACGACGAGCCTAAAGTTATCATTGAAAAGATGGAAGCGCTTGAGACAGATATTCTGAGCGATTTGAAAGTACTGAAAGGGATGATCAATGAATAACGTTTCATTGGGTGACTACATGGTTTCGCGGGGAGGATCTGTAGATCCAAAGAAATTCTCAGATGAAGCTTTTGAATTGTTTAGCATTCCAGCCTATGATCAGTATTCTCCGGAGATCCTTTTCGGTAGTGAAATTGGTTCGTCGAAGAAGGTTGTCCAAGAAAATGATGTACTTTTATCTCGAATAGTGCCCCATATCAGAAGAGTGTGGATTGTCGGGCCAGCTAACTCGACCAGACAAATCGCATCTAGTGAGTGGATTATATTTAGAGGAAAAGATTTTTTTCCTCAATACCTCAGACATGTTCTGCTTTCTGATGTTTTTCATCATTCTTTTATGCAAACGGTTGCTGGGATTGGTGGGTCATTACTTCGAGCAAGACCTCAGAGTGTTGCTGAAATAAAAATCCCTCTTCCACCCCTGCCCGAACAAAAACGCATTGCCGCCATTCTGGACCAGGTCGACACCATTCGCCGCAAGCGTCAGGATGCCATTGCACTGGCCGACACCTTCTTGCGCTCTGTTTTTCTAAAAATGTTCGGTGATCCGGTGACGAATTCTATGGGGTGGGATGAAGTGCTTCTTAAAAATGTTGCATCTATCGGTTCTGGTGTGACGAAGGGCAAAAAGTACAAGGAACTAAAGCTTGTTGAAGTGCCGTACATGCGTGTTGCGAATGTCCAAGATGGTTGGATTGATACTTCTGACATGAAATCCATTTCCGTCTCCCCAACTGATGTAGCAAGGTTTTCAATAAAAAAAGGTGATCTTCTTCTTACTGAAGGAGGGGATCCCGACAAATTGGGCAGGGGTGCTGTTTGGGATGGATCCATTTCTCCTTGCATACACCAAAATCATATTTTCAAAGTCCGTTTTGACACATCGTTTGTCCTTCCTGAATACGCCAGTTTTTTGATCGGAAGTATTCGAGGAAAAAGATATTTTCTATGCGCAGCGAAGCAAACCACTGGCATTGCCACGATCAACAAAACACAACTGTCGAATTTCAAGATGCTCGTTCCTGATATGAAATTGCAGCAACAATTTTCGGATACGGTTCTCAGAGCAAAAGTAACATGGAAGAAACTTGAACAGCTTGCAGATGTCTCAAATAATATTTTCTCCTCCCTCCAACAACGCGCGTTCCGGGGGGATTTATAGCAAAGCTTTGTCTTATGACTGTAACTCTTTAACTCTCTTGGAGGCCACAAATGGCCAAAAACACAGGCAAAGGATACCGACAGGGTAGCGTCAATGATCGCACGCAGGTGCAAAATCCTAATACTGGTCAATGGGTAAAACGAGATACGGAGACCGGCAGGTTCATGGACGTTAAAGAAGACGGCAAGCCGTTTAAAGGCGTTGCCAAAGAAGTGGACGATCGTCGCGATTAATCCACAGAGTAGAACAATTTGCATGCTGGCGACTCCGGTCGCCAGCAGGGAGTTTCTCGATATGTATACGCAGCGTGAACGTACGAATCCTCGCATGTCTTTGAACAAACTCGGGGAGTATCTTTCCGCCCCCTTGCCGGGGCGTCGGAGTACCATCATTAAGGAACAACGTGAACCCAAGGATTTCATTGTGGCGCGATATGCCAAGGCCGAACAGGCCATCAAGGCATATTTCACCATACACAGACCCAACACGGACCAGTTACAACGAGCAATAGCATCTCTTTCCGCCATGGCGAATCAGGAAAGTTGGGAAGGACAAACCGCAGACCTCTGTACTCAAGCGCTCATTTCTTTTCTCAATATCGCGGAACAGGTTCCTACCAACGGCTATACTCCGGTTGAAGGTGAGAATTCGGTTCCCAAGATGAGCTTGGCGGGTATGGATGTAAGTGTCCGGCCAGAAGTGTTGCTCACCGATTCCGAATCTGGGGCTATCGTGGGCGGCATCAAACTCTACCTCGGTAAAACGCACCCGCTTTCCGATGAAGCCATGCCCATTGTTGGCACAGTGCTCTATCGATACCTGGCCGAAATATTGTCGTCAGAGGCCTCCGTGAAGCCGCACAACTGCTTTGTTGTGGATGTGTTCGCGGGAAAGGTCGTACATGCTCCCAAAGCCTATAAACGCAACATGCAGCACGTACAGGCTGCATGTACAGAGATCGCCACATTGTGGCTTGCTGCTTAGTATTCAGGAGAGACTCATGGTTATTACCGCCATCACGCTGGAAAATTTCAAAGGCATCAAGGGGCCGTGCCGCATCAAGCTGAAGCCCCTGACCATGCTCTTCGGCGCGAACAGTGCTGGCAAAAGTACAGTTGTCCAAGCGCTGCACTATGCCCGTGAAATTTTTTTACGGCAGAATACAGATCCTGACAAAACCCTGCTCGGTGGTAGCATGGATCTGGGCGGGTTCAGTAATCTTGTCTACAAACATGATCAAAGCCTCCCAATTAAGATCACTTTTGATCTCGATCTTTCTGCTGACCCTCTCCCGGATTATTACGATACAGATGATTCCAAGCTCTGGGATCAAGAGCAAATTGAACTGAAAGAAGCTGTCGGTCGAGTTAACTCGGCCTCTGTTGGCATCGCAGTTCAAGTTATCGAAGACGACAGCCTTAACCCCATGGCGGGGAAACCGGCTGTTACGGAATATAGTGTTATGGTGAACGAGGAGTCTCTGGCGACCCTGAATTTCCTTCCTGGAAAAGAACTGGTTTACCTTTCCCTCAATCCATTCAATTCGGTCTACTGGGATAATAATGATGGTAGCGCAGCTTTTAAGCGGGAGATTGAAGCTGCCTTGGACGGTGGAGACTATGATGGCGTCGATGCAGGAGCCCTCAATAAATTAATTAACTGGTGGGCAGGAACACCCGATGATCTCGACAATGAAATTGTAGATTATTTTTCACATAGAAAAATTTTGCGTGGCATGACGTCACCTCTTCCACAGTGGGAACGTATCCTTCCTGTTTCAAAATCTTTCGAATCCGACATCCCGCTAGAGGACTACTCTGCCGTCATAGAGGCCACCCACATCATTTCCAGTTGCCTGACGTCGCTTATTACCGGCCCCGGTGAAATGGTGCGCAATGATCTCGAAAAAATGTGCTATCTTGGGCCGATCAGGGAAGTGCCAGAACGGAACTACGTCGAGGTAAAATCTCCTGACCCGTCCCGCTGGTCAAATGGTCTCGCAGCCTGGGATGCTCTTTGCAACCAAGGCGAGGCATTGATTAAAGATGCGAATAAATGGCTGGCAAGTGATGAAAGGCTTGATAGCGGCTACCGTCTTGAGATGGAAATCTTCCGTCGGATTAATGAAAACGGGCGTCTCATGGCAGCCCTTCGTTCTGGGAGAAGCCTTGATGATTATCAACAAGAACTGAATGACATTTTGGCCCAAAGGCCAGAAAAACGTTTGTATTTGGTCGAAGAGGCAAAGAACATAAAAGTTATGCCTCAGGACATAGGTGTCGGCATTTCCCAAGTGCTGCCAGTGGTCGTTGCTTCGCTGGTAACGCGTAATTCCATATTGTCTATCGAGCAGCCCGAACTGCATATTCATCCAAAGCTTCAGGTCGGACTTGGGGATCTGTTCATCCATGAAAGCACGACCAAGGGGAACTGCTTCATCATTGAGACTCATAGTGAGCATCTAATGCTCAGGATCATGCGGCGAATTCGTCAGACGTCTAGTAATGAACTACCCCCACACGCCCCAAAATTAGACCCGGAACAGGTGGCGATTTATCACATCCGCGCAACTGAGGATGGCACAATTTTCAAGGAAATTCTCATTGATAAGGACGGAGACTTTTTGACCCGCTGGCCAGGAGGTTTCTTCGCTGAAAGATCAGAGGAGCTGTTCTCATGATCCAAGAGTACGCTCTTGATCCAAGCGTCCTTGTCGCGGAGTACTCCCGACAGTACGGTTTTCTGAGAGATGCGTTTAACGACACGGGTCGGGTTCTTTCCCAATATCCGCGTAAATGGCGTCAGAAGGTTATGCGGATGCTCGGAGGCGCGTCTGAGATGGACCGAATGCGACTTGAAGTCCTCTTAGATAAATGGCTGCTACCTCATTCGGTCATACGAGAGCATTCGGTCTTCAATGGTGGCGATTGGCTGATCGAGGCAGAGGTTGAGGATGCGCGGCTTCCATTTCATGGTATTCTGGCAGACGCCAATCCTCGAAAACATGGAAGGGTCATACCTTTCGACGACATCGTTACCGGCGACCATCACCTATGGAATTGTACACGGAGTTGCAGGGCAACCAGAAACGCAAAGGATATTGTAGCCGCTGTGGCTCCCATGCTGAAGAGGTCGAAAAGAGTCGTCCTTATTGAGCCTTATTTTTTCATGGAAGACCGATTCTGCAATGTGCTTACTGAGATAATCTCTGTGTTGACTTCACCAGATTGCGTACATCCAATTATGGAAATTCAGGTCTGCACAGCTTTGAAGGGAGACAAACGCAGGGGTAAAGCTCCTGGATCTGAGATAAGACTTGAGCTTTGCAGAGAATTTAGGGGATTGTGTGAGGAGCAGATTCCAAGACTTGTTCCTTTAAATTTTAAAGTTAATTTCACGGTTTATTTTGAAAAACAGCATGGAGTGGACGCCCATGATAGACACATTCTAACGGACATCGCTGGTGTCGATTGCGGTCAGGGGTTGGATCAAAGACGAGACAGGAATGATGGCAATCATGTTCGGATCAACATGCTTGATTATGAGGAATGCTGTAGGCTGGAAGAAGACTTCCAGCCGCATATGTCCGGAGCATCAGCTTCATATCATATCGAGACAGAATTCACGGTAGTTGGTTCTGTCTAGCATAGCTTAAGGCGGGAGAGATCATGGCCGGAAGTTTGAATGATATAGCGGAAGGTATCGCTAGACACCAACAATCGGGCACCAAAATCAAGTGCCTCGTCCTGTCATTTTTTCTAATTTAGTCTTAAATTTAATTTTTGTGTTTTTATCTTCTAAACCAGATGTCATATGGCCATTTGACTCTAACTCAAGCCACAGTTTTAACCCAGCCTTCAATCCAAATTTGTTAATTTCTGGATTAATTCCTTTTAAAAATTCATCAGGTAATAATATCATGTCTTCTGGATGCCATTTTTTTCCGCAAAAATGATAAATCCCACATTTTCCCATAGGCATGAGAGTATTGCCACTAGAAATTATTTTTATAGTAGAAGAAGGTAAATATAATCCTTTCACAAGAATTTTTTTTGCACAACAAGTAGCTATGCAAGATGTCAAATACGCTCTAGATTTCCAGTAAGAATAAAACCAATTGTTAATCAAATAGTATCTATAGTAAGGATTTTCTTCTATATATCCAACTATTTCTTGAAGAAGAAGCAACGACTCCTGTCCGGATTTTTTTTCACACGGTACAAGTAATACGCCGTCAATTTTGTATTGAGATTTAGAAAGTAAAGTGTCGACAAATATTTGAAATTCTTTTGGATTTTTATAGAAGTCATATGTGGGATAAATTTGGTTATCAGTCCCGTCAAGCCACTCTCTGTTTATATTAAAAAGAATACAAGCATCAACAAGAGCTTGTTCAGTAAGCTCAATTAAAAGATCTTTATCAGACTGAACAGAAGATATTGTAATACCGTGACCAAATGCTCTAGGAATTTGGTTCCTGTGAATGCCATGAGATTCAAATAAATTGATAAAGCGTAACGAAATTGTATCGTTATTTAAAATATTTTTATTTTTTGATTTTTTAAATATTTTAAATACTTTTTCAATGAGTGACGCAATAGCATTTATTTCGCTAAAAATCATATTTGTATCAAGTATTCACGGATAACACTGTTTGCAATATTGATATAAAATTAAACATTAACAAAGATCATAATTTATAATCCATTTTAAACACTTCTTGAGTAGTTTTTACTCCTGTTTATTATTAAGACGATTGCGATATTCTTGAGCAAGTTCGTCTGGATAATATCCATTTTTGATAGCCCATATGGGCCAAATGAAATTAATTTTTGTCCGCTCTTGGTTCTCAATAGTCATATAAGTCTTTGCACCCGTACAAATTAGAAAATCAGAGTTCAGCTTTTGACCAATGAGTGGTTGAATTCCAAACCAAGTCACTTCAACTGGAATATTAAAATCAAGATTTACGTAAAGTGCCTTGTAGGCGGCAATTTTAATGTGCGATTCATCTTCATATAAAGGTGATACTTCAACACACTCAAAATATTTATCGCCTGCACGCCCTGGCAAATCTTGCCCGACAGGATCATCGAAAAAAAATGAAGATTTACTAATGTCGTTTATTGAAATTTTAGATTCTTGAAGAGACTCAATTAGTTTGTATAGACTGTCACTAACATGAAAGTTCGTGTGCTGGTTCGATTTTAATGCCTCATTTGATGTTATCGTCATCATTAGGTACAATTGCCGCAAAGATTTTTCTTCGAACTCTTTAATTATTTTATTAGCACTTTCTATTGCGGCAGGATCTGAAACTTTTGCATGAATATTTGTTTCTGAACCTTTCCTTTTAGTTAGTTCACTGTCGATTGTTGTATTATTAGTTTGTAATTTTGAGCAACTCAATGAAATTATGCAAGTCACTATAGCTAAAAATACTCTCATCATATTAATCCTGTGATTAGAATTGTAGTCAATAGTTGCAGATTTCGCCGCCAAGTTGCTGATACTTAGATGTATGTGACTCAAGCAAGGAAATGGTAAGCTCGGATTGCCTGTTGAGTCTTGCTGGTTGGAGTGTTGGTTGTATTATTAATTTAGAGTGTGGAATAATAACTCTTCAGAACCGTATGACGCAACAATTTAATCTTTAAAATTATTTGAACATGTCTGACAAGCGTTCAGAATTCACAGAGCCCTGGAAATTCTGAGCTGATCTCCGTCTCACCCCTATCGTCTTTCGAGCTCCCTTGCCTTGAACTGGTCAAAATGGATCGGGATGTCATTGAGAGAACGGCCAAATAGCCGTTCCAGCAATTTTGAATAATTCTCAGGTCCCTTAGGAATAACCAGCTCCGAAAATCATCCAGGCCATCAGAGAATCATCAATCTCCAAATCACAAGCAGCTTTGGGTCACATCTGTCATTACTCCCCGTCCAGTTTTCAGAAATTTCTGAACCAAATTCGAAAGTAGGGCAGCAGAAAACACCCCTTGATCATTCTCAAGTGGATCTGTTTCTTTTGCTTCTTCTGGTGGGGAGGAATAGCTCGCAGGCTGGCTGCAACAGGGGGTGCCAACTTTTTTGTTTGGCTCAGGAAAACAAAAAAACTGCCCTAATAGACGGCTTTCAAGCGGCATTCAAGAATCATTTGAAGCGGTTATAAGTGGTGGAGCTGATCAGGATCGAACTGACGACCTCTTGAATGCCATTCAAAAGGTTGTAACGCATTAAGGAGCAGGATAATTTCGGATTTATTGAACATCCGTCATGTCGGTACACGCGCACCCGGACCGAAGTGTCTCCCACGTGTCCCAAAGGATGAAAAATGTGAACTCTATGAACATTATTGCACTCGATATTTCCATAAAAGCAGATGGTTAGACGCCTTGATTGAGTGTTAAATCCGGCCTGTCACGCCGGAGGCCGTGGGTTCGAGTCCCATCGGCCCCGCCATTAGAGAACAAGGGATTTCAGTTCAAACGCTGAAATCCCTTTTTTCTTTTCTGGTCCCGCTGTGGGTTGGGTGCTTTGACGTGCTCTTCAAGGTGGAAAACAAACGACAAGGCTATCCGGTAACGGGTGGCCTTGAGTTGTTTCTTGAGGTGGGGATCGGTTTGGGTTTGTTGGCGGTTGCATGCGTGGACGTGATTGGCGCCCGGCGCCATGAACGCATCGAAGCGATGCGAGGCACTTGGGGTGGTGCCTGTCAAATCCCAATTGTAATAGCTTGAAATCCCAATTTGTCCGATGATAAATCCCAATTTGAATACAAATTTAAACATGAATACAGTCGGTTGTCATCATTTGCTAACTAAACGAATTGATGACGCGAAGGATACGCTGACAGTTCTAATCAGCGGTCCGAGGCAGGCTGGCACGTCGGATCGCAGGGCAGGAGATGCGTTATCTGACTCTTTTCCGCGTCTTGTGCGCGTGCTGGCGGAAATGTCCGGGCAGATGTGCAACTCTTCGCAATTGGGAGGACAGTTTGGTCTCGACCACAAGACCACGGCCCGTTACGTGGGCATTCTAGAACAGATGTTTCTGCTGACCCGTGTCGAAGCCTGGAGTCGCAACCGAATCGGCGGGCTGGTCAAGACGCCCAAATTGCACTTTCTGGATTCCGGCCTGCTCTCGACCCTGCTTGGGCTGACGCCCTCGACGGGCCTGCCCGGGCGAAACCGTTTTGGACATGTTCTTGAATCCTTTGTCCATTCGGAATTGCTCAAACATGCCTCCACGGCCGATAACGAATATCGGATGTTTCATTACAGGGACCGTGCCAAGTATGAAGTGGATCTGGTCATCGAGAATGCTCAGGGGCAACTTGTCGGGGTGGAGGTGAAAGCTGCGGCTTCGGTCAACGAGCGCGATCTGCAGGGGATGCGACGCTTCGCGGAAGCGGCGGGCGACAAAATGCGCCTTGGAGTGATCCTTTACGACGGTGCGGAAACATTCTCACTGGGGCCAGACCTCCTGGCCGCGCCGCTGTCTACTCTATGGGGGCGGTGATTCGGCTGATGCGTACCGATAGTATTGTCAGTCTCAAAGTATTTAATAATTGATTGGAGAAGCAGCGAGCGGCATTAAAGAAAGTCAAATCGAGACGTGATAACCAAACAAAAGAGTCCCTCCGAATATACTGCCAGGATCTGTAATGCACACAATGTATCCGTTTCGCAGTCTTTTGCTAGGGCAAACGATTCAAGTGAGGGTGACTCCATGAGATTTGAAACTATCTGGGCCGAGAAGAAAAGGGGTCAGGACTGCTTTTGACTTTTCTTCGTGCCGTGAGTTCAAGCCCATCGGTCCCGCCGTTAGAGAACAAGTACTCTTGGTCTCAGAGACCCAACCCGACCAGCCCCAATATCAGAACCCGACCCCAACAGAAAGCGCTCCAGATCAATGCGGCCCGTTCCGTCGAACTCGACGCCCTCGTTTTCGAGCAACCGCTTCTGATCTTCGTAACCCTGGAAGACCCGCAATGCGATGCGTCCTTCCCGGTTGACCACGCGGTGCCAGGGCAACCCTTCTGAGTGCGAGCACGTGTGAAGAATCCGCGCGACCTGCCGGGCGGCTCGCAGGTTTCCGGCCATGCCCGCGATCTGCCCGTAGGTGGCGACCCTACCCGAGGGGATGCTGTGGATGGCTTCGATCACCCGGATGGTGAAGGATTGGTGCGTCATAAATCGGGAAGCCGTTGGTATCTCATGTTGATGGGGCATCGTCCGGACGTGCCTAAAGCCGGACGCATGGAACCCGTGCGAGCCCCATGCACCGGCATAGGCCGTGTTCCTGTCGTTTTCAAGCGACTTCCTTGAGTGTCGTGGCTGCCTGAGGATGGGGCGAGCCTTCATCCCCTGCCGTCGGCCCGCCGCTCAACGAACACCTCCTTGGCCGCGAAGAGCCCGTTCAGGGCTGCGGGAAAACCGGCGTAGGCCGACATCTGCATGATGACCTCGACAATCTCCTCCCGCGTGCAGCCGACATTGAGGGCGGCGTGCAGGTGGACCCGGAGCTGCGGTCCTGCCGTCCCCAGCGCGGTCAGGGCCGCGACCACGGCGATTTCCCGGCTTTTGAGGTCCAGGCCCGGCCTGGAGTAGATGTCGCCGAAGCATTCAACGAGGTAGCGCCCGAAGTCCGGCGCGATGTCCTTCAGGCTCTCGATCACCTTTTCCCCGACGCTGCCATCGACCTTTGCGAGCATGGCGAGTCCCGTCTCGTAGCGTGTCATAGTCTCCTCTCCTTGTTGGGTGTTTGTCCTCTTTCGATTGAAGTAGGAGCCCGGAGAGGCTTTGCATCGTACTTTTTTTGCGATACCTTTTCGGTATGACGGAACGGATGCTCGAATCCCTGGACCTGCGGCAGCTGCGCTATTTCGCGGTGGTGGCCGAAGAATTGAACCTGCGCCGGGCGGCGGAGCGCCTGTTCATGGCCCAGCCGCCCCTGAGCCGCCACATGAAGCGGCTGGAGGAGTTCTTGGGCGTGGCGCTGTTTGTCCGCCATTCCCGGGGCCTGACCCTGACGACGGAAGGGGAAAGGGTACTCGAAATCGTCCGTCCCGTACTGGAACTGGAGACGGCCACCCGTGAGCGGCTGCACGCCTTGCGCGTCGCCGGAGCGCGTGCTCCTGTCGTCGGCCTGACCACGGCTTTCGAGCAGGGGGTCTTCGCGGCCCTGGAGTCGCGGCTTTTCGGCGTCCATGGGCCGGGGCTGCGTCTGGAGCGCGCGACATCGCCCCGCCTGGTTCGCGATGTGCGCAGGGGCAGAGTCGATGCGGCCTTCGTGGCGCTGCCTCTCGACGCGCCTGGGCTGCATGTCGTGCCGTTGTCCTACGCTGAGCCGCTGCTCGCCGTCCTGCCGGAAGGCTGGCCCGAGGCCGCGCAGGGCCGCCATCACTTGCGCGATCTGAGCGGGAAGCCTCTCTTCTGGTTTCGGCGAGAAGAGCACCCCGCGTTTTTCGATCACACGAAACGGGTCTTTGCCCACGCCGGTTTCGCGCCGATGCTCAAGGAGGAACCGGCCGAGCATGACGTGCTGCTGGCACGCATCGCTGCTGGTGAAGGCATGGGGCTGTTCCCCGCGTCGTTTTCCGCCATCCGCAGAACCGGGGTGGTTTTCGCCGCGTTGGCTGAAGGGAATCTCCTTGGTATCCGTTTGGGGCTGATAGCCCGCACTGATCTCGAAGCCCTCGCGGAGAGCCTGGTACGACTGGCCGAGGATGCACTGACAAGCTCTAAAAATTTGAGTGCTACCTGATTTGAGGGTGCCCGGTCGAATTGGAGTCTACTCCAGAGTCCCATCGGCCCCGCCATTAGAGAACAAGGGATTTCAGACGGAAGAATGAAATCCCTTTTTTCTTTTCGGATTCCGCTGTGGTTTTATGTGACCCCAGCTACCTCTTTTTTGACTTGGAAGACGAAAAACCATCCGGTGACGGGTGGCTTTTGTCGTATCAGGGAGGGGAGGGGCGGAAGTCATGAACACAAAATATGTATGACAAAGCAATCGCTTGCCGTTACCGGTACTTTGCTTGTATCGACGTTTTCGCGATACGTTCCATTTCGGAGAAAAAGCCGGATGGTGGTTAAATTCAAGATTCAAGATTTGCTCTCCATCCCAGGCGTTCAAAACAGGGGCATGAGAGGACAAGGGAGATGTATCAAATGATCAGCATTGAATTTTTCATCACATCGTTAATTGTGGTGCTTATTCCTGGAACAGGGGTAATATACACCGTCTCTACTGGACTTATTCAAGGCCGAAAGGCGAGTGTGTTCGCCGCACTAGGATGCACGGCAGGGATACTCCCGCATCTCATGGCTACGGTTTTGGGTCTTGCCACCATCATGCACACAAGCGCGCTTGCTTTCCAGACTCTGAAATACGCTGGTGTGGTTTACTTGTTCTACGTCGCCTATGCGACATGGCGTGACAAGACGGCTTTCGCCATTGACGCAAACCCCTCTACAAAAACGGCCGCTGGCTTGGTCGTAAAAGCGTTCCTGCTCAACATTCTGAACCCCAAACTGACCATCTTCTTCTTGGCTTTCCTTCCGCAATTCATTCAACCAGGCACAGCTCAGCCTCTTTTCCAGCTTCTACTCCTCAGCGCTACCTTCATGGCTATGACGTTTATCGTATTCGTAATCTATGGCTTTCTTGCACATGTATTCCGCAATACCGTTATCGAGTCTCCACGAGTGCAAACCTGGCTACGGCGTGGATTTGCCTCAGCATTTGTCGGCCTTGGGGCGGAACTTGCGCTCACAGATTGATGGAGGCTATTGCGTCCACGAAATCGATCGCTCTGCCTTGGAGGAGGTTTCAGCAGGGGTAGAGGGTCATTTACACCGAAACGCAGCCATCCATAAGGTCTGCCTTGAGTTCGGCTATGCCCAGGCGCATGTTGCTACTGCGAAAGCTTTGTATTGCTCAATGATAAGTAAAATTATTCGGAAAATGGAATAATTCAAGATTCAAAATCTGAACCTCGATTTGCGCTGCGAATATGGCGAGGAGACGAACGCGCGTTATATGTATCTTTAAGCGGAGAAGCTAAGACGGCCTATTTAGCGCGAAATACGCAAAACATAAGACAATTCAATCCGCTGAGTGAGTCTCACTTTGTTATTCTTCACATCGCTTGCAATACTCTAATCGTTTTGCTATTATATATAAGTTTTAAATAATTTATTTATATTTTTTTTGATTTATATGTATATTAATATTCATAAGGTGGTTTATGAAAGTAATTAAAATAGTGTCATTGGCTTTTGTGCTATTATTGTGCGTAAATTATGCTTTTGCTGATAGTAATTTGTCTTTTGATAGTACATTAAGCGCAGCAAAAAGCGGAGATATGGATGCGCAGTTTCAACTTGGTGGGATTTATTTTTATGGACGGGGTGTTCCTGTAGATTACGCAGAGGCTGCAAAATGGTTTCTTAAAGCTGCAAAAAATGGAGAGACAGGTGCGCAGACTATTATTGGCGCGATGTATGCGCATGGAGTAGGTGTTTCTAGGAATTACACTCAGGCTGTGAATTGGTTTCAAAAAGCTGCCGACAAAGGTGACGCGAAGGCACAAGAAGAATTAGCTTCAATGTATTTACAAGGTCTTGGTGTAGAAGTTGACCACGATATTGCTATCAAATATTATAAGGAAGCAGCCATGCGGGGCAATGTCAAAGCCCAGTCTGCTCTCGCTTCAATATATTCAGACGGAGAAATTATTCCTAAGGATACAGAATAAGCTGTAAAATGGATATTAATGGCAGCGGAAAATGGAGATTCAAATGCTTTAACCGCTTTAATCATGACTTTATCAAATTTAAAAGACCAAACATTATTAATTAATCTATTACGAAATTCGGCAGAAGATGGGAATGCCGAAGTTCAGACCGCACTTGGCATCGCTTACGCTAAATCTGAAGGCGCTAGTCAAAACTATAAAGAGGCTGCGAAATGGCTTCGAAAAGCTGCCGACAATAACAATGCTGAAGCGCAAACGTTCCTTGGGCTAATGTATGCCGAATGCAAAATCTGGGGTCAGAGCTTGAATCTTGAATCATCCCATTTTACGGATGATTTGACTCACTGTTGAATAGTACAAGCCTGGACGGGGAAAAGGACCAAACCTCGTTTTGGCTTTTTCTAGCGAGCAAGTCCTTTTCGCATTTTCGCTACAAGAAAAGTAGCATCACCGGCAAGCCCTTCTTTTGTCATACAAATTTTACGCAGAACTAGCATTGTTATGCGCGCTGATTCTGCAACCAAATTGAAAATTCTGATTATTCTTTTTCCGATATAATTCATGATTAAAGATCTGACCCTTTTTCCGCGCTTTTTCCGCGTGTGACCATTTTTCTGCGTGCGCACTGTTCATGAAAGAAATGTCATACAGCAGCATTCAATCACGCATGCACTTGATATTGTGGTCACCATTGAAGAATTGTTCCGGACTGAAATCAATGCCCGGCAGTATGGACAAAATGAACGATTCTCCCGTATTTCCGGGCGGGTCCATACCGCTCATTTCGCCCATGCCATTCATCTTGTCCATGAAACCTTGCTGCCTGCAGGCTCAGGAAAAGTCTTCGACACGGAGAAATGAGGCGGCGAAGGCGGGAAAGGGGCAGGGAACACGCGGTTTTCCGAAGTCAGAAACAGGATACGGTGCTTTGTGACCTGCGGCATGCCGTGACGGGGCGCACGGACGAAGGGCGCGCCGTGTACGCTCGGCGTGAGGTCCTCGTGCCCGTGCCACACTGGCATCACGTTTCCGGCCTGGCGGAGAGCGGGTGGTCCGGCGGCGGGATGCCGGGGCGCTGAAAAAAGTGTTCCGCATCCGGAGGTGCGGAACGTGGTCTGCGGCAGAAGGATTGCCGCAGTATATATCATACGAATCCGGGGACAGGGGCGCGGATGGCTGCAAGGAGGGGGGGCGGCCTGCCTGAGTTTCGGCCTCAGGCGTTGCCCGTTCCCCTGTCCGAGGTATCGTCTATTGCTGTAACCCGGCCGTCGGCACCGTCACGAGTTCCAGGACCTGTTTGGGGCAGGCCTCGACGCAGGCGCAGACGTCCTTGCCGTTGTCGGCACGCCAGGTCTGGCACAGGTCGCACTTCTTGGCCGCGCCCTTGTTCTTGCGGCCCGTAAAGCCCGTTTCCCCTTCCTCGCCGACTTCGATGGCTCCGTAAGGGCAGGCCATGACGCACATCTTGCACCCGACGCACATGGCTTCATTGACGGTGACGATGCCCTTTTCCTGCCGGATCACGCCGAAGGGACAGGCGTTGACGCAGGGGGCGTCGTCACAGTGGTGGCAGCGCGTGGGGAATTTGAGGTTGTCGACCTTCACGACCTTGATGCGCGGGAAGACCGGCAGGCCGCGTTTTTTCGCTTCCTTGAACGACAGGTTGATATGCGCGCTGACGCAGGCCATCTCGCATTTCTTGCATCCGATGCATTTTTCGGCATTGGCCTGGATTGTGGGCTTCTCCGACGGGTTTGACATATTTTCCCTCACTGCGATGGGTTTTCCACTTCGATGCTCTTCACGTACATTTCACGTCCGGTGACAAGCCTGACCGTTGACGTTTCGCAGACCGGACACCGGAAGATCCTGCCCTGGCGCGACGCGGCTGCGCCGCACAGGTTGCAGATTCCGGTGGCCGGGATGCGTTCGATCTCCAGTCCGGCCTTTTCCGCAAGGGTTCCTTCAGCCAGCATGGCAAAGCAGGAGACGAGGGTCGTGGCCTCCACTCCCGCGAATTCGCCCACGCACAGATCCACCCGGTGCACCGCCGGCGCCTGGGCCCTTGCGGCCTGGTCGACGACGATCTCGAGAATGTTCATGGCCAGGGTGGATTCGTGCATGGGCGTCCCGAATACTCAGCGTTCCGTGCAGGAAATGCACGGGTCGATGCTGTTGACGATGAGCGGGATGTCGGCGACCTGGCAGCCGGCCATCATCACTTGCAGGGCCTCCCAGTTCATGTAGGTCGGGACGCGCCATTTGAGCCGCTGCGGCGTATCGGAGCCGTCGGAGCGGAGGTAGTAGACCACCTCGCCCCGCGGCGCTTCGGTGCGGGCCACGGATTCGCCCGGAGGAACTGTCACCATGCCGCTCACGGCGATGGGGCCGTCCGGGATCATGTCCAGGCACTGCTCGATGATCCTGACGGACTCCGCGGCCTCGCGCAGGCGCAGGAGGGCACGGGAGTGCACGTCGCCCCTGGTGTCCGACTGGACCTCGAAATCGAGGTCGGGGTAGACCGCGTACGGGGCCTTGGCGCGGATATCGTAAACCACGCCCGAGGCGCGGGCCACCGGCCCGACCACGCCGTGACGGATGGCCTCCTCCTGCGACAGCACTCCGATGCCCTGGGTCCGGGCGCGGATGAGCGGATCGCGCTCGTACACGCCGTGGATTTCGTCGAGCTGGGGCTTGAGCTGCTCCAGCTGGCCGCGCAGAAAGGCGGCCGTGTCGGCGTCGATGTCCGTACGGCAGCCTCCGATGACGCACTGGCCGAGATTCATGCGGTTGCCGTAGACGCCCTCTTTGGCGTCCTGCATGATCTCGCGCACTTCCATGACATGCATGAACAGGGAATCGAAACCCACGAGGTGGGCCATGATGCCCACGTTGAACAGGTGCGAGGCCACGCGTTTGACCTCGTCGGCGATGACGCGCAGGTACCTGGCCCGTTCGGGTACAAACAGGCCGCTCAGGTTTTCCACGGCCATGCAGTAGGTCGCGGGGTGGCTGTTGGAACACAGCGAGCAGACGCGCTCGGTCAGGGTGACGTTCTGGAAATAGTTGCGGTTCATGGCCAGCGCTTCCATGCCGCGATGCACATGGCCTGCGGCCAGGTCCACGCTGCGTACGGTTTCGCCCTCAACCTGGATGTTGAAGTACATGGGCTCTTCCAGGGCCACATGCATCGGTCCTACCGGCAGGGTGTATGTCGATGGTGTCGTGGACATCAGTTCAGCTCTCCCTTGGCCCAGTCAGGCATTTGTTTTCCTGCGAACACCTTTTCCCACAGGGTTGTGGTCGAGGCGCCGTTCATGAGGGTCGAAAGCGGAATCAACCGGTCAAGGATGTCCGCGTCAAGGTCCTTGTCGACGAACAGGCGGCCGGGGCTGGGATGGTCGATGATCCCGATCCCGTAGAGTTCCGCGAATTCACGTTCATTCCAGCCGGCGTTTTTGAACCAGTGGGCGATGGACGGCACCCGCGGGAACTCGTCATCCAGGAGGACCGTCACCGTGGCGACCACGCCGTCGATGTCGAAGTGGTAGGCGATCTCGCGGCCTTCCGCCCGTCCGAACTTGTCCCTGCGGTAGGCGGTGATGGTCAGCAGGCGGGCCTGCAGCCCGGCCAGGGCCGGGGCGATGGTGCGCAGCGTATCGGGGGAGCCGGGCGTGATCCAGGCGAAGGCGTTGCCGTTCACGTCGTATGACCAGCGCACGTTGTCCTGGTCGCAGAGCTGGGACAGGGCCTGATTTACGGAGTGGATTATATTTTTTTTCATATGGTTTCCTGTGCGTGGCTGCGGCGTTCTTCGGACGCCAGCCGGGCCACGCTGGTACGTTTGCATTCGGGGCAAAGCAGGAAGCGGTCGGGGTTGTTGGCGCCGAGCCTGTCGGTGATGGCCTTGGGGCGCGGCTGGATTCTCTTGCCGCATTCCGCGCACTGGCCGAACGGGATGAAATTGGCGATGGCGTTGTCGAAGCGTTCTTCGCCAAGATGCGCGAGCTTCCAGTTGGTGGACATCTTCAACGCGCCGGTGGGGCAGTAATGGGCGCACATGCCGCAAAAGACACAGGAATTGTGCCACAGCGCGAACTGCATGCCGGAACCGTCTTCGCTGGGGCGCAGCTGTATGGCGCCGGGTGCGCAGACATGGCGGCAGATGCCGCACAGAATGCATTTTTCCGGATCGTGTTCGGCGCAGCCACGGAATTTTGCGGGCGTTTGCGCCGGGGCGAAGGGGTACGGATCGGTCGCGGGGCCCTGAATCAGATTGCGGACCATGATTTTCAAGAACGGGAACATACGCCCTCCTCAATGCGGTTACGCAGAACATCCACTGCCTTGACAATGCCGTCGATAATGGCCTGGGGCCGCGGCGGACAGCCGGGAACGATGACATCCAGGGGGATGTACCGGCTGATATCGGCCTCCACGGAATAGCTTTCCCGGAAGCATCCTCCTGAAACAGGGCACACCCCGATGCCCACGGTGACCTTGGGGTGGGGAATCTCGTCGTAGACGCGCAGGACGCGGTCGCGCACGCGCATGGTCAACGGGCCCGAAATGAGGACCACGTCCGCATGGCGCGGGCTTCCGCAGTATTTGCAGCCCAGGCGTTCCACATCGTAGCGCGGGATAAGCGCCGCCGTGGCCATTTCCACGTCGCAGCCGTTACAGGAACCGGCATTGATCCGGTAAATCCACGGTGAGCGCGGAGCGAGTTTGGACATGAATTTGAGCATGGTGAACCCTTCCTATCGCAGCATGACCGCCAGCCCGAGGCTGACGAGTGCCAGTGGTGATGTGTACTTGACGAAAAACGAGAATCCCTGGTCCAGGCGCAGCCGTCCGGTCGCGGCCCGGAAACAGGTGACCGACACGAGCAGGAGCGCCAGGCACTTGAAGACATGCCAGGCGAGGTTGACCACCACGCTCCCGCCGATGGGATTGGGGCAGATGAGGGCCACGGCCAGCTGGAGCACCACCGTGAGCTTCACGGCGCTCATGAGGTTGAAGACGGCCAGCAGCGGGCCGGAGTATTCGAGCAGCGGCCCCTCGATGACTTCCGGTTCCGCCTCGGGGATGTCGAACAGGCCGCTGGCCATGGTGCCCGGAATGAAAACCAGCAGGGCCAGGACCGCGGGAATCATGACCGGGTCCAGCAGCAGCGGGCCGTGCAGGTATTGGTAGGACATGATGGCATCGAGGGACAGTGCCGCCCCGTCCGCCCCGCCCACGCGCACGGCGACCGCCAGGAACGAGGCGATGAGCGGCATCTCGTAGGCGAACATCAGGCACATCTCGCGCGAGAAGCCCAGCGCGCCGTAGGGGGAGCTCGATGCGCCGCCGGCCAGCATCATGGCCATGGCCGGGATGGGCAGCAGGTACAGCAGGATCAGCAGGTCGCCCAGGCCGGTCACGCCGCTCCAGACGCCGCCGATGGGCATCACGGCGGCGGTGACCAGCACGCCCGTCAGTCCGAGCATCGGCGCCAGCTGAAAGGCTGCGGCGCTTGCGCTGTCGGGGATCATGGTCTCCTTGGTGCACAGCTTGATGATGTCGAGAGCCGGCTGGATGACGGGCGGGCCGACCCGGCGCTGCAGGCGGGCATAGAACTTTCTGTCTACGCCCTTGAGCATCAGGCCCAGGGCCAGGGCGAACAGGCCGCCCGGGAAGATCAGGATGGCGAAGGTCGCTTCCAGAATATTAGTCATGCTGTCCTCCAAAACGCTTGAGGGTCAGGTAACCTTTGGACATCGACGTCAGCATCTGCAGCGGAGCCGCATACAGGTTGCCGGCGCCGACATGGGTGAAGGTTTGGTTCACGCTTGTCTCGCCGCAGGTATGAATGGCCGTTCGCCGCACCCGTCCGGCGACGAGTCGTGAAACAACGCTCCATATGCCGAACCCGGTGAGGAAGAACATGAAGCTCAGCAGGGTCATGTCGCAGGATCCGGGTCCGCTGGCGATGCCCGCCAGGGTGACCGGGGGCGGCGTCAGCCCCAGCGTGGTCTCCAGCGCGGCGATGGGCATCAGGGCGATGCCCGGGAAGATGCCGGTCAGCAGGCACAGGCCCGCCAGGATGACCAGCGGGATGCGCATCATTGGGCCGACTTCCTCGGCGTGGGCCGCGGCCGGCGAGAGCTGTCCGAAGAACGCGCCGTGCATGAATTTCAGGAAGTAGGCCAGGGTGATCACGCTGGCGAGGATGGAGATGATGGCCAGGATGATCTCGCCGCGTTCGATGAGGGCGTGGTAGAGGATGAGTTTCGAGCTGAACCCGTTGAAGGGCGGCATGCCCGCGGCCGAGAACAGGGCCACGCTGAAGCACAGGAAGGTGACGGGCATCCTGCGGCCCATGCCGCCGAGTTCTTCGAGGTTGTGGGCGTGGCTGGCGAACATCAGCGCCCCGGCGCAGAGGAAGGCCAGGTCCTTGAAGAGCATGTGGTTGAAGAGATGCAGCAGGCCGCCGCTGACGCCCAGCGACGTGCCCAGGCAGATGCCGAGCACGATGTAGCCGAGCTGGCTGACCGTGGAATAGATGAGCATCTCCTTGATCCCCGTCTGCAGCAGTGCCTGCACGGCGGCGTAGAGGATGGTGATGCCGCCGATCCAGGCGCCGACGTACATGACGGCATCCAGTGCGGGGGCGGCGTCGGCGCTGACGTGCTGGGCGAAGACGAAGCGCAGCAGCAGTATTCCGAAGGGGCCGCTCTTGAGCAGCATGGCCGAGATGTAGCCGCTGACGGGCGTGGGCGCGGTGGGCGGGTGCATCTGCCAGTCGATGCGCACCGGCAGCATGGCCGCCTTCATGAGCATCCCGACGGCCATCAGGACCATGCCGGGCAGCCAGACCCCGGCGGGCGTGGAGCCGACCGTGGCGATGATGTCGCCGAAGCCGAAGCCGCCGCTGGCGTGTCCGAGGTGGAGCATGCCGAGGAAGAGCACGGATGCGCCGATGATGTTGAACAGGAAGTACTTGGTGCCCTCGGCCAGGGCTGCGGGCGTCTCCTCATGGATGATGACGAAGAAGAGCGGCCAGCTGCTCATGACTTCCCAGAAGAAAAAGAAGGTCAGGAGGGAGCTGGCTGTGGTCATGCCCACCAGGCCGCTCAGCATGGTCAGGAAGACGGCCAGGAAGCGCCAGGTCGTGCGGCTGTGGGACATGTACCCGGCGCAGTAGAAGAGGTTCAGGGCTCCCAGCGCCAGGACGAGGATTGCGAAATAGCGCTGCAGGCTGGTTTCGAAGCCCCCGGGGAGCAGCGCGGCGACCAGGGCCAGCAGCACGCTGCCCGTGGCGACCAAGGCGCTCTTCTTCAGATCGCCGCGCATGACCAGGGCGTACACGGCGCCCAGCAGCGGCAGGATCGCGACCGGGGACCAGCCGATGGCGACGTCGGGCAGCGTCCCCCCCGCGGGGAAAAGCGCTGTCGCCGCGGGCAGGACGAGGGATACCCACTGGGTCGGGAAAAGGCCCGAAGCCAGGGTCAGGGCGGCCAGGACGCCGATGCCCAGGTTCATGCCCAGGGGCAGCCCCTCGAGGGGCTTTTCTTCGTAGCCGGTGAAGAACAGGGTCTTGATGATGCGCCCGTAGTACACGCAGCCGGCCACGCTGCCGGCGAAGATGAGCACGGCCATCCAGACCTGTCCGGCATCCATGGCCGCCTTGAGCATCAGGAACTTGCTGAAGAATCCGCCCATGGGCGGCAGGCCCATGATGGAGACAAGCCCGACGGCCATGCACGCGCCGGCAAAGGGCATGGCCTTGCCCAGTCCGGCCAGGTCCTGAAGTTGCTGGCTGCCCGCACGCATGATGAAGCCGCCTGCCGCCAGGAAGAGGAGGTCCTTCATGATGGCGTGGTTGACCACATGGGCCAGGGCGCCGGTGGTGGCGGCATAGGTGCCCAGGCTCAGGATCAGGCCGATTTCACCGATCTGGGCCAGGGTGGAGTAGGCGAGCATGCGCTTGATGTCCTGCTGCATCAGGGCCATCAGCTCGCCAAGGAGAAAGGTGACCACGGACATGATGGTCAGAAGGCCCAGAATCCAGTGCCCGTTTCCTGCCGGATTGGCCGCCACGGCCGCCACGACGAAGACCACCCCCATGATGCCGGCCTTGGTCAGCAGGCCCGACAGGGGCGCGGAAATGGAGGACGGGGCGACGGGGTGCGCGGCGGGAAGCCAGGAATGCGCGGGGAAGAAGCCGGCCTTCACGGCAAAACCGGCCAGCAGGGCGAGGGTCACGCAGGCCGCGGTAAGCGGGCTGTAGGCCGCAAGAGCGCCGGCCATCTGGTTCAGGCCGCCGTGCATGCCCGCCGAGTCCAGGGCCAGCAGACCGATCTGCATGAAATTGGCGCCTCCGACGCACATGATCAGATATTTCGCGCCCGCATCGAGGGATTCGCGGGTGCGCTTGTGGATCACGAGCATGTAGGACGAAAAGGTCATGAGCTCGAAACAGCCGTGGAAGACCTCGGAGTTCTGCGCCCTGGCCAGTCCGATCAGCGAGGCGAGCATGATGAACAGGAAGAAGTAGTATTTGTCCGCGCCCTTTTCCGTGCCGATATAGCCGGTGGAATAGACGACGATGACGCCGCCGCCCAGGGCAAAGAGCAGGACGAACAGCCGGAGCACCGGGTCTGCGGTCGGCTCCGCAATCGCGGCGGCGACGGTCGCGGCAGCCAGAACCATGGCGCTCGGGCCGGTCAGGGCGGGCAGAAGGCGGACGACCGCCACCATGGCGAATGCTCCCAGATAGGGGAGCATGACCGAGTATGACCAACCGTGCTGCGCGGCCGTGCCGGTCGACATGCCCGGGAGCAGGCTCCCCGTCATGTTGAAAAGCGGCCCGGCGAGCAGACAGGCCAGAGCCAGCGCCCCGGCCAGGACGATGCCGCTTGTCCGGCCTGATTCCGTCGCGCCTTCCTCTTCGGCGTTTCGGGTATGGGGCTGACATGCGCCGTGGATGATGCGCACCGTGTACACGACGGCGATGGTCCCGGCTGCGGCCAGCAGAAGCCCCGCGAGAAGGTGGCCGCCCTCCATGGCCGCCAGAAGCAGCATGGCCTTGCCGGGAGGAGCGGTGAACGGCGTAAGGCCTATGGCCGTGAACATGGCAAAGCCCATGAGCATCGCCGTGAGTGGAAGACGGGCTCCGGCCGCGCAGACCGCCTTGAAGGTGAAATCATTCCGCGGTCCCGCCAGCCTGCGCAGGCAGATGTACCACAGAAGCCTGGACGAAGCCTGGAAAAACAGGTGCAGCCCGGCACCGGCGAAACCGTCGGCCGCGGCCGGGTTCACACCGATCAGTACATATCCGAGCTGGGCAAGGGTTGAATATGTCAGGACCTTTTTGAGGTCATGAAGCGATCTGATCGCCAGCCATTCGCATCCGAGAGCGATCACGGCGCCAACGAGCGTAACGAGCGTGATGGTCAGTTGCATGAATGTCTCCTATCCGGAAAAGGTTGATCCTGATGAACGCCCGTTCACAAGGATGGCGAATATGAACCCCGGCACCCGGGGAAGATTTTCCCGTTTCGATTTGCCCTGAAGGCCTGCCTGCGTGATGCGTTCGCGAGCGTGTGCATGGGAGCCCTCCATCGGACTGTCTCAACCAGATGCGTTTCCTGCCGGATGACCCGGAGCCCATGTGAAAAAAAGCACGGAACAAAAACTGGTTGTTTGATTAAACAATACCCCTAGAAATTTTTCTCGTCAAAGCAGAAATTGAGTCTGCGGCAAAGTTTTTTAAAATTATTATATTTCTAGAGGTTGGAAGTGTTTTTTGCACGCGGACCGGAGTATGAGGGATGTTTTTCGCGGATTGCGTTTCGTACACTACGCGCACATCAGCTGGCAGAGGCGGGGGATTTCACGGTTTTTGGAATGATTGTCAGACAAGCGGGCGTGAGCGAAAAAAACCACCCGCTGCTGGATGGCTCTCCTTGATGCGTCAACCGCGGAGCGCAAATCCACAACGAAACAAGGGATCACAGCCTTTCGACTGAGATCCTTTGCTTTCATATGGCGGGGTCGAAGGGGCTCGAAGCACGTCTCTATTCCAAACGCCCTGTGTCACCGAGAGCGGAAAAAGAAAGAGTTTCAGGAATATAGAGTACACAGGCAGGAAATATTGTCTTGAAAAATACGCATATTTTTGACATGCAGACCTTTCAAAAAAACTTGCGACAGGAGCATGCAAATGATGTCAAAAGGCAATATTGCGCGCGTTGTGAACGGGTTGCTCATCATCACATTTTTTCTTTTCGCTTCCGGATGCACTTCAAAAACTGCCAGAATACCGGACAATGACAACATTCCAGAAAAAGCACATCTGGATGTTCCTCTGGTTCAACAGCGTGATAATTATTCATGCGCCACAACATCACTTGCGATGGTAATGTCTTTCTACGACAAGAAGATCTACGATCCGAAAGAAGTATGGAAGGCCTCAGGTTCGAGCAGCAATGATGTACTTCGCTTTGGAAACGATATGTTCGGGCTAAAAAAGGCAGCGAAAGCTTATGGATTTACTGAGTTTGAGTTTCGTAACAATATAAGTACAGACGAAATTCGCAGATACATCGCTCACGGTGTCCCAGTCGTAGTTAACATCCGAGATTTCTTTGGCAACACATCTCACGCTGTGGTAGTAATAGGATACGATAAAGATGATTTGTATATAAGAGATCCGAGTAAGTCATTTATTTACAGAAAAAAATATCAGTATTTTAAGGACAATTGGTGGGCGAATTTGACATATCCTAAGGGAAGATACAAACAATCTGCATTCATTCTTTTTCCAGATAAGTAAGATATTCCCGCATTTGGCTAATCAAGGGGCGATTATGCGGCGCCAAACCCACACAAGAAAAAGGAGCTTGAGGCTGTTTAAACCTTAAGCTCTTTTGGAGCGATGACGATTCAAGATGAAGCCATCCGGTGACGGATGGCTTTGCTGTTTGATTCACTTGTCTCTAATCGACCGCCTCTTCTGGAACAAGTGTACTCAAGAAACACTTGCCGTTGACGCATCCTTTCTTGTAGTTCTTTTGGAACGAATTCCCATGATATCTGATATTTCAGCAAGACGTTTAGTATCCATAATCTCTATTTTATTACCCATAAAGGAAATCTTTATGCATCAGGATATTTTCTACAAGTACATGACAAGATATTCAATAAGCCTGATTACCTCTTTTGCTTTTATCTTTTTCTTCTTGGCACCAACGCACGCCAAAGCCGAATGGCCACGTCTCGCCATTTCTGCAGATGGGACCCCGATTTCCTTTGAATCGTATGGTTCTGGAGAACCGACGCTCGTGTTTGTCCATGGCTGGAGCTGTGATGCCCGCTACTGGCGTGAACAAATCTCACACTTTTCGAAAAATCACCGCGTGATTGTGCTTGATCTCGCAGGTCATGGCCATTCGGGCATGGGGCGTACTCAATATACCATGAGATCATTCGGAGAGGATGTGAAAGCCGTTGCCGAGGCAACCGGCAGCCGCAGCGTCATCCTGGTCGGACATTCCATGGGCGGTTCCGTCATCGCCGAGGCTGCGCGGCTCATGGCGGACCGTGTGATCGGTCTCGTCGGTATCGATACGCTTGAGAACATCGAATACCCGATGACTCAAGAAGACTTCGAAGGCATGATCGCGCCGCTCGAAATGGATTTTCAGAACGGCTGTCGGCAATTCGTAGCGACGATGATTTCGCCGCGCACCGATGCAGAGCTTCGCGAATGGATTCTCGCTGACATGTCTGCCGCACCGCCGGATGTCGCATTGAGTGCAATGAAAGACATGATGTCACAGTACATCACTGGTGAAGCCGCCAAGATATTCGAGGACATCCGCATTCCCGTCATGACCGTGAACGGCGATATGGGGCCCATCAATTACGAAGCAAACCGGCGCCATATGTTTTCCTTCGATGCCATTGTCCTGAAGGGCGCGGATCATTTTCTCATGCTGAATCGTGTAGAGGAATTCAATTCCGCTTTGGAAAAAGCGATCGGTACGTTTTCAGCGACCTAGAAAAGGGGTCCAGTCTGCTTTTGAATCTTCTTTGTACCGAGAGTGTGAATTCCATCGGCCCCGCCATTAGAAAGTAAGGGATTTCAGTCAAAAGACTGAAATCCCTTACTTCTTTGCGGGTTCCGCGTGGGTTCGTCGGTCTGAACTCGACCATTCAATATGAGGCCATCCGGCAACGGGTGGATTTTGTTTTATGTACGTATATGCTGGCTGTGACCTCATAACTATATGTGACAGAGGAAGAACTTGCCGTTGGTGAAGCTTTTCTTGTAGTGCAGGTTCTTTAAAAATTCGCAGGATCGGAGAATGGTCAAAGCCAGCGCTGAATCAAGTCATTCTTTGCCTTCCGCTGGAAAGTGCGAAATTCAAAAAAAGCGATGGCATGGCGCAAGAAGTGCTTGATGAAAAGTCAACGCGAGACTTGACCCCATTTCTTTCGCAAAAACAATGTCCCTCCCGGTTACGCCTGGGAGGGACATTGTTCGTTTTACTAATGTACGGACGCGTCAGGCTGTCCGTTTCACAGGGACTGAAAGATCCTCGCCGCTGGCGTCATTTGACCAAGAGGCTGTTTCGAACAGCCCTCACGCCTTCAACATTGCGGGCAACCCGTCCAGCCTTGACGACGTGTTCCGGGGTATCGACGAAGCCGCTCAACTGCACAGTACCCTTGAAGGTTTCGACCGTGATCTGCAGGGTTTTCAGTGATTCTTCGGCCAATATGGCCGCCTTGACCTTGGCGGTGATCGCGGAATCGTCGATGTACTGTCCGGTGCTTTCGCGGGTAGAGGTCCCGGCGCAGCCAATGACGAAGGACAGAAGCAGGGCGCACAGTACGATTTTCATGATGTTGGAAGAGTTCTTCATGATGTCATCTCCGTTGGGGTTTAGTGATGGAACAACATTTTCCTCATCGCCCGAGTCGAGGATATCTTGGCGATTTCATGAAACGCATCGTCCAGCGCAGACGCTCGCTCCTCCGCGGTGTCCATCTACCTCTGCAGAGGCGGGATAGCTTCCGGTTGGACGGTGCATCTTGCGGATATACTCTGACACACGTTTCATCGAATTTTCCGGGCGTGGCGCGCCATCGGAACGACCAGGGCATGTAGAGAATCCTTTTTTTAACATACGGAGTTTCAGACGCAGTTGCAATGCGCGGGGGAGAATTTGTTTTCATCCGACAGCGAAATTGTATACGCAGCGGTCGCGGGAAAAGTGGTACTCCAGATCGACGGCTCGTCCGGCTACCAGTCCTTCAGCGAAGATGAAAACTGTGGCTTTTCGCACTCTTGAGCACCTATGGAAACTTTCACGACCTTGTCTTCCCGCCATCACAGATGTAGCACGGGAGGCCATAAGGAGTTACCATGAGCGCACTTTTCTCACCCATCGTTCTTGACAACCTGCATCTGAAAAACCGCATCGTCGTCGCCCCGATGTGCCAGTATTCGGCTCGGGACGGGATGCCCAGCAACTGGCATCTGATCCATCTCGGGCAGCTCGCGCTCTCCGGGGCTGGACTGCTCATCATTGAAGCCACATCCGTGGAGCCTGCCGGGCGCATCACGTCCCAGGATCTCGGGCTGTGGTCCGACGAGACCGAAGCCGCCCTGGCCAAGCTGCGGAAGGATCTGCGGGAGTACTCATCGATGCCCGTGGCGATCCAACTGGCCCACGCCGGACGCAAGGCGTCGACGAACCGTCCCTGGGAAGGGGGCAAGCCCATCAGCTTCCCACAGGGCGGCTGGACGACGTCCTCGGCTTCGGCCATCGCCTTCAACCCCGGGGATGCCCCGCCCGTGGAACTGAACGACAACGGCCTCGCCCGGGTCACCCAGGCCTTCCGCCAGGCAGCTGAACGCGCCCTGGCCTGCGGCTTCGACTGCGTGGAGCTGCACTGCGCCCACGGGTATCTGCTGCATCAGTTCCTGTCTCCGCTGTCCAACACCCGTACGGACCAGTATGGAGGCAGCCTGGAAAACAGGATGCGTCTGCCTCTGGAGATTTTCCGGCAAGTCTGCGACGCGCTTCCACAGGGCTTTCCGCTCGGAGTTCGCATCTCGGCCACGGACTGGATCGAGGGTGGATGGGACCTGGAGCAGAGCGTAACTTTCGCCAAACGCCTTGCGGAGCAGGGGTGCAGTTACATCCACGTGTCCAGCGGCGGACTGGCTCCCACACAGCAGATTCCTGTCGCGCCGGGCTATCAGGTTCCCTTTGCCGAACGCATTAAACGCGAAACCGGCATGACCACCATCACGGTAGGGCTGATTACCGAGCCCGGACAGGCCGAGGAGATCGTCGCATCGGGAAAGGCCGACATGACGGCTCTGGGCAGGGCCATGCTCTACAACCCGCGCTGGCCCTGGCATGCGGCTGAGAAACTGGGCCCCGGAATAGACGTGCCGCCGCAGTACCTGCGCTGTCGGCCCCACGGGACAAAAGACTTCTTCCGCATGGGCTGACCGGGAGTGCAGCCTCCTCACGCTCGTGCCGTCCAGAAGCAGAGATTTTCGTAGAGGATGAAAAGGGGGGAACCCATCAAAAAAACCGAGGTCAAGAGAAAGCGCTCCAGCGGGACAGAAAATCAGGTTTTCTCGCCTCGGGTAACAATCCCAGGATAACACCTCAGATTTCTTTGCCTTCTGCCTTTGTCGGATTATCAACGTTGCGGCGGTAAAAGGGTCTCCCAAAAGGACCGAGGTCAAGGCAGTGCTCGTGCAGAGCGCACCGTCAGAATCCGGTCAGCACCTGATGCTCCTCGTCCCAGAGCTTGAGGCGGACGCAGCCCAGGCTTTCCCTGATGGTCAGGGGACGCTTGGCCTGCAGGGCGGGAAGGGCGTCGAAGCATTCCTTCAGGCGGTAGTTCGGGATCCGGGGGCCCAGATGGTGGATGTGGTGGTAGCCGATGTACCCGGAAAACCAGCGCAGCACCGGCGGCAGGTCATAAAAGGAACTGCCGTCCATGGCGGCCCGCACGGGGTCCCAGTCCTGTCTGCGCGCCCAGTAGACGCCTTCGAACTGGTGCTGGACATAGAAGAGCCAGATCCCCAACGCGCCGGCCAGCCAGAGCACCGGCATCTGGATCAGGAGATACGTTCTCCAGCCCACGGTCCAGCCTACCAGCAGCGCCACGCCGACGATCAGGAGGTTGGTCAGCAGGACGCTCATCCGCTCCTTGCGCCTGGTCTGCTGCCCCGGCAGGCGGAAGCGGAGCAGGAAGCTGAACAGTGCGCCAAATCCCAGGAGAAACAGCGGATTTCGGTACAGCCGGTAGCTCAGTTGCTTGGTGGGCGAGGCCCCTTCGTATTCGGCCCGGGTCAGAGTCCAGATGTCGCCGAACCCACGCACGTCGAGGTTCGCGTAGTTGCCGTGGTGCTTGAGATGGCTGAATTTCCAGTCCTCGAAGGGGGTGAAGACCAGTACCCCGAAGAGATAGCCGAAGAACGTGTTCAGGCCCTTGCTTCGGAACAGCGAGCCGTGCACGCAATCATGGAATAAAATGAAGATCCGGACAAGAAACGCTGCGGCCACGACACCCAACGCCAAGGTCAATCCATACGGGTATCCGTTCCGCACGCTCCAGATCATCAGCAGCCACAGCCCTCCGTACGGCAGCAGGGTATTCATGACCTGCCAGCCGGCCTTCAGGCTGCTGCTCTCCCGATAGTCCGCCATGGCGGCATGCCAGGGCGGCATCACCCGCCCGGAATGCCGTTCCCCGTCCGCCGCGATGCGGGATACGCTCTTTTTCGTCATCATGGCACAGCCTCCTTCTCGGGCAACGGGCGGGCACAATGCTTCGAGCTACGGATGCCGTCTTCCGCGCCCACAATATTTTCGTGTTTTTAAGGTTTCGATACCGCATGCGGCGGAATGAGGCAACGTACGTTCGTCATTTATGGGCTGCCTCATCCTTGTAGCCTTCCCGTAAAACAGGGGCATTGAAAAATAGAGATTTCTGGTAAAGATTGCCTCACGGAGGGCAAGATGAAGAAGTCTCGATTTTCGGAGAGTCAGATCATTCGGATTTTGAAAGAAGCCGATGGCGGTCGCAAGGTTGCCGATATTTGCCGCGAACACGGCGTGAGCCAGGCCACCTACTACCAGTGGAAGGCCAAGTTTGGCGGCATGGAGGCCTCGGATATCCGCAGGATCAAGGAGCTTGAAGAAGAGAACAGCAAGCTCAAGCGCATGTTCGCCAATCTCAGTCTCGAAAACGAGGCCTTGAAGGACGTCATCACAAAAAAGCTCTGAGGCCAGCCGAGAAGCGCGAGTTAGCGGATTACATGCACAGTGAGCATGGCTTCAGTGAACGTCAGGCATGCGCGGCACTGGGCCTTAGCCGGACGGTGCACCGGTATGAGCCCAAACCGAGAGATGATTCGTCGATCCTTGGAGGAGATGCCATGGAGGTACGCAAGGTATACGCAGCACCGGACGGGGCGCGCATCGCCTACGGTCTGACCGGGGCCGGGAAGCCGCGGCGAACTCTGGTCTTGTTGCACGGCGTGGCCAGCAACATGACCAGATGGTGGAGGTTTCTGGACGAGACGCGCCTGGTCGACAGCTGGGACATTCTGCGCATGGACCTGCGCGGACATGGCGGCTCCGTGTGGAGGGGGAGGATCGGCATGGGTGTGTGGGCCTCGGACCTGGCCGGAATCCTGCGTTCGGAGGCGACCGGGCCGGCCGAGGTCGTAGGGCATTGCCTGGGCGCCAACCTGGCTCTGTGGTTCGCGCGGCTTGAACCAGGTCTCGTCTCGGGGCTGGTGCTCATTGAGCCCATGTTCCGCGCCGCCATCACCGGCCGCATGAAACACGTCCTGCACCTGCGTCCTCTGCTGGCCGCCGTGACGCCATCCCTCAGGGCCCTGGCGGCCGCCGGCATCCACCGGAAAACCCTGCCATCCCTGGACCTCGAAATCCTCGACCAGGCCGCCTACGCCTCCATGGCCGGCGGCTCCTTCCCAACGGATCGCTACGCCTCGCCCCATCACGAGTTGCGCATCCTTCCCACCGTGGCCTACATACAGGACCTTCTGGCCGTGACGGATCCGCTGCCCGATCTGTCGGAAATCGCCACGCCGGCATTGTCCCTGCTGTCCAGTGGCGGAATGTTTGGCGACCCGGGGATCACCGTCAGGTGCCTGGCAGAGCTTCCGGACTGCCGGGTCGAGCATCTCGACTCCGTACACTGGATTCCCACTGAGCAGCCGCAGGGCATGCGCGAGGCCATTGAGAGATGGTGCGGCAGGCATGTCTGAATAGAAAGGGGGGGCGAGTCTGCTTTTGACTTTTCTGCCATCAAGACTGCGGGGAAAATCCGCAAACCGATACATCGCAGGTAATTTCTGCCGTCGGAAATTGTAAGATAAAGATTTGACTTGCAATATCGTCTTAATCCGCGCTTTGTCCCCGGAAAGTAATTTTTGAGTATTCGGAGCGCAGGGTGCCTGGGTGGAATCAAGCAATACGGATTGAGGCCTGAGAGCAGCTTCTTGTGATAGTCGCATTTGAATGATCCACACATAAGTCAAAGGCAGACTTGACCCCAATTTCTTCGAGCGGAGTTCCCGCAAAAAAGGCTCCTGCAAATTTTCCGGTATCACTCCCGGGTCTACTGTGGATTTGGGATGATCTGGTGAAGATTGTCGCTCAAGGCTTCCGTCACGCTCTGCATCAAGGGAGAGGGGGGTCTCTCTCGGTGCATTACCCGCATGAACAAACGAGTGAAGGTTGTCTCTTCGATCGGAACAATGAAGAATTCCTTGTGCCGCAGTTCGGTGTCCACCACCAGCGGGGAAATGCAGACCAGCGTTTCGGGATTGTGCAGCACAGTTTTGATGGCCTCGTTGTTGCTAAACTCCAGGAAAATATGAGGAGTGAGCCCGTGGCGCATGACTTGCTGCAGAAAAGTTTCCCTTGTGCCCGATCCTTCTTGTCGAATCAGCCATTTCTTGTCCATGAGCTCCTTGAGCGGATAGGGGCCTGCTGCTGCCAGGTTTCTGTCGGATGTGACCACGACTAGGGCTTCTTCGTGCAGTACCGCTGTCCGGACTTTTATATCGTGCACCTCGCCTTCGACGAATCCCATGTCCAGCTCGCCGTTTGCGACTCGTCTCACTACCTCTCGGGTATTGGCGGACACAACGGAGATGTTCACCAATTCGTGTTGAATTTTGAAGTTGTAGAGTGTTTGCGGGAGGACATAGTCGGCAAGCGTCGTTGATGCGCCGATGCGGACATCACCCACCATGGTGTCCGCCACCACAAGATGAATACTTTCGTCGAGTTGTCGGTACAGGGGCGCGAGACGAGAGGCCAGCAGGCGTCCTTTTTCGTTGAGACGGATGCTGCGGCCTACGCGATCGAACAGCGCCACTCCCAACTCCGATTCCATTCCGCGTAACGCGCTCGAGACTCCCGCCTGTGTGAGATACAGGCGGGACGCCACTTCGCGCATATTCGGCGTGCGTGCCAACGCCAAAAAAATTTCAAAGCTTCTGAGATTCATAGGTGATTGATAATTTATTATTGTCATTGCCACAAGCTGTTCCCGTTTGCGAAAAAGTCAAGACGGGACTATCTGGCGATTAATTCAATAATAAGGCGGGATAGAATTTATGAATGTCGATAATGCAGATTTCTCTTCTTCACTTAAAATTATCAATGGCGTCCTGTTTGTTGCTCTTTTTGCTTCCGCCGCATCGCAAATTTCTTCACTCCCCGTCGTGCAGGCTGTCGGAATCAGTCCGCTGATCATCGGCATCGCCATGGGCTTGGTATACGGGAGCACGTTGCGGTCCCACCTGCCGGACAATTGGGTTCCGGGCATTCTGTTTTCGTCCGGCAATCTGCTGCGTGCCGCCATTGTGCTTTACGGGTTCAGGCTTACGATCCAGGACCTTGCGTCAGTGGGCATGCCTGGTGTCATCGCGGATGTTGTCATTATCAGCCTGACTTTTGTGGGAGGTACGCTGGTGGGAACAAAGGTGCTCGGCATGTCGAGACGCCTGGCCATGCTGACTGCTGCAGGCAGTTCAGTATGCGGGGCTGCCGCCATCTTGGGAACAGAGCCCGTGGTCCGCGCCAAGTCGCATGAAAGCAGCATCGCTGTGGGAACCGTAGTGGTCTTTGGCACAGTCGCCATGTTGACGTATCCCTTGCTTTATCGCAACGGGCTGCTGCACCTGACGGACTCCGGGTACGGCATCTGGGTTGGTTCCACCATGCATGAAGTCGCTCACGCTGTGGCGGCTGGAAACGCAATCTCTCACGAATCAGGCAATATTGCCGTCATTGTGAAGATGCTCCGGGTCGTGTTGCTTGCCCCGCTCTTGATTCTTGTTGGTCTCTTCATCACGTATTTCCCTGACCGGGATCACGCAAGGGACGACTGCAACGCGGAAGCAGGCAAAAGGTCATTTCCCTGGTTCGCTCTTTTGTTCGTGCTGTGCATCGGCATCAATTCCACTGGCGTCATCCCCAGCTTTGTTGTTCGGTTTATCAACTCTCTCGACATCTACCTCCTGACCATGGCTATGTGTGCGCTTGGGATGGAGACAAGTATCGAGAAGGTCAAAGTCGTCGGCCTCAAGCCTTTCGTGCTGGCAGGTATCCTTGCGGTTTGGCTTATGGTTGGCGGATACTGGATCACCCGTTTCGTCACATGCACTGTTTGAGCATGAGGACGCAAAATCTTGATGAGAGCAGACGCTTTGCCAGGAAAAATACGAACTGAAAGACTGTTTTGAACAGTTAAGGCATAGAATTTGAAGGCATGACGATAAATTCAATGAAAATTTTTTAAGTAAAAATTCAGATACCGTCATTTTCGGTATTCCGTCCCGTGAGGTTGCATAGCATGAATGTTTTGATAGAGCCATATTATCTCGATATCATTTGTCTTGCCATATCCATAGGCCTTTTTTCATTCTACCATTTGTTTTTATCGTGGAAGCTAAAAATAAATCCTATTTATTCGCTCTATGGAGCAACGAAGCTGGCAAGAACAGGATGGGTTGTAAACATCATGGAAGAAAAGAGGGATATACTAGCCGTACAGACGCTGCGTAATTCTACAATGGCAGCCACGTTTCTTGCTTCAACGGCGATACTGCTTGCCGTGGGAGTGCTTACCCGTCCGGGCAGGCGGATAAGTTGGGAGATGCCTGGCATATGTTGAACCTGTACGGATCAACGACGCAAAATACAATGACGCTGAAGATGATCGTGATATTGGGGGATCTCTTCATCGCTTTTTTCAGTTTTTCGTTTTCGATCCGGTTGTTCAGTCATGTGGGATTCATCATCAATACACCGATAACAGACGGGAACTACGGCACATCGATAACGTTTGTCGCCATGCAGCTTAGCAAGGCTGGAACGTATTTCTACATCGGCATGCGCGCGTATTATTATCTCGTTCCCCTTGTGTTCTGGCTTTTCGGCCCACTGTTCATGCTGGTGTCAACCATTGTCCTTGTCTATGTAATGTTTGTGATTGAGAGAACTCCAAAACTTGACTGTACATTTTTGTCAGAATTCTTCAAGCAAACATCCTGTCCGCATAATATTAATCCGAGCATAAAATAGTGGTTTTTCGAATTTTGATGTGGAAATCATAACGCACTGAAATGAGCTCAGATCCCGAATATTGAATAATTTCGACCTATCTGGTCGATCCTGAAATACTGTTGAAACGCCACGTCAGTCACAGGCCTGCACAGGCTGATGATTAAGTCCAAGTACGTGTCCAAAGAATTTGAGGCACAAGCAACACAGAATCAGGCCCCACCATCTGAAAGCAATGGCTTGAGATTCAACAGTCTCAAGCCATTTTCCAAAGAACCCGCCAGACAGGACGTAGAGTCTTCAGCGTTCTCGCGTGCCCAGCGTCTTCGAGTAGTAATCTCCCAGAGCCTCGTGCAGCGCGTTGGCGGCCAGCCGGGTGCAATGGTGGTCTTCTTCGGGCATGCAGTCCGTTCCGCCCAGGGCTTCCAGTACGGTCTCGCCCGTGATGGCAGCCACCTCTTCGCAGGTCTTGTTCACAGCCAATTCCGCGGCCATGGACCCGCTGATCTGGCTGGAACCGCACCCGTCGGTGCCGAAACCCGCGTCACAGACCCGGTCGTTTTCGATGTGCAGAAAGATGCGGATGGTGTCGCCGCACGTGCCGATGGATACGCCCATGTACTCGGCCTTGGCTGGCCGGCCGTGGTACGGCTTGTTGCGCCAGCGTTCAAACCCGGCCTGCCCGTAGGCCTGAACCGCTTCGTCAAAAATTTTTCCCTGAAGTTCATTCACGATGTCGTCAAAACTGGGCATTGTCACGTCCGTTTGCTGAGTGATTCCATGTGTTCCCGCTGGGAACAGACCAATGCGAGCTGGTAACACCCCCTCCGAAATTCGGCAACACCAGTTACCAAAGACTTGAACATATACCAAAATGGTCAGAAATACCTTCTCAAAGACAGAAAAGGGACCAAGTCAGCTTTTGGCTGTTCCATAGGTTGATCCCGAGAGCGATCAGATCGTGGTTGTACATGCCACAGAGTCGGAAGATCGTTGCTTCAATACGAAGCAGCGCCCAGGAATGACTTTTGGCATTGTCTATTGTAAGGTGCTTTCATGAATTACACATCAGATAATCGAAAAGTTGATTTCAAGAAAAGTGCCTTCAAGAGCGAGAAGGAAGCAGCAAACGAGAAATACGCTAAAGACTGGAAGCTGGAGTTGCTCGCTTTGTCCGGCTTTTGCCTGTCCGGCGTCTTGTTTATCGTATCCGGAGTGCAGAATGGTGATTTTTTGACTGTTTCGGGCAGTGTTGTCTGGATTGTGTCCTGTCTTTGCTGGATGATTCCATACAGAAGATTTTTTTGAGGCTTATCCCGGCCAGGAAATTTTTCAAGGCATCATTTTACTCAAGCGGCAGGAGTCATCTCGCAGACAGTATTAAAAAAAGCGTCTCCTCTTTGCGTGACAACGAATTGTTTGACGCGCGGAGCAGGCGCTTTCGAATACAAATGTCGTAACAGTCAACGACTGTTAAACTCTATTTTTGCTTATCCCAACGTTCAATGCACTCCTTGATAACTTCATGGGCCTTGGCGACATTGCCAAACCCAATCACTTTGGTCGTGCCAGGTTTCTTGAGATCTTTGTAATGAGAGAAATGGTGGGTAATTTGTTTTTTCCACTGTTCGCCCAGATCGTCCAGTGTTGCGATCCGGTTTCCGGTGTTCCGATCGTCGGCAGGGACGCAGATCACCTTGTGATCCATTTCGCTGTCATCTTCGAATTCCAATACACCAAGAACCTTGGCTTCAGAAACAACTCCGGTAGGCATGGGCTCGTCGGTGACAAAGAGAACATCCAATTCATCCCCGTCGTCATCCAGGGTTGCCGGGATAAAGCCGTAATTGACCGGCTTTGCGAAGATTGCAGGCTCAACCCGGTCCAGAACCATGATTTTTCTTTTCCGGTCGAACTCGACCTTGTGCGAAGAACCCTTGGGAATCTCGATGACGACGTTGATGATCTGTCCATCCGCATAAGGCGTCAAAATGGCATTGTAATCCATGGTCAAATCTCCTGTTTTTTACATCTGTCCAATTATATTGGCGAATAACACCAGACTTCCACACTGTTTTGAGCCTTAATTCCTCTGGTTCAAATAATCAATTGTCGTCCGTGAGAATGCTGTACAAAATGCCTCGTCCTGGCCTTTTGCTTGTCCTGCAGGGTGCATGTATTGACCTGCGCACGCCCTGATCGGATAAGGGTATCCCACGCTCTTGCTTCCTGTTTGAGAACAGCGGAGATTTCTCATAAGGTAGGGGCCGCATGTCAAAGCAAATTGAGCCGTTTTTCTTGTTTTTCCGGGAGTTATTCAAAAACCCGCATGCGGTGGGAGCAATCTTGCCGAGTGCGCACAGACTCGCACGACGGATGTCAGCGTGGTTGCCTCAGGGGGAAGGACTGGTCGTTGAATTGGGTGCGGGTACCGGAGTAGTCACGCAAGCTTTGTGGGCACGGATGAATAAAGTGGAACAGTTATGGGTTGTCGAGCGTTCGACAAATTTTGTCAGTCATCTGAACAGGAAATTCCCCGAAGCGAACATCGTTTGCGGAGACGCATCAGAATTATCCTGTCTTATTCCGGCGCTTCCGGTCGATATCATTGTGTCATGTCTGCCGTTCCGTTCATTTTCCGAAAGGAAGATTTTCTCAATCACACAGCAGTGGCATTCTGTCCTCGCTCCCCAAGGGATTGTGGTTCAGTTCACGTATGCGTTGAATGGTGCCGATGCGTTTCTCAAGTATGGTTTTTACGAACACGCGCATGAATATGTCTGGAGCAACATCCCTCCAGCACGGATTCAGGTGCTCAAAGCTTCTCGCATATAGTCGGTCACTGTCCTGCATGGGGTTGACCTGCTGGGAAACTTCGGACCGCTCACTTCTCGCGAAGTCGGGGTTCAGACACGAAATCCGGACTGTGGCAAGAGGTTGCGCCACAGTATCCTAATCCGACTGACTTTCCATTGAAACGGGGGCGTCGTCTTCGTAGAGCCTTCTTCTCTCTGGCGCCATTGATTCAAGGCGCTTTTTCGCTTCTTCCGGGCTTACCCTTTCAAGGCTGCCGTCCTCGTTCTGTACGATCACTCCGGATTCCCGCAACATGCGGAATCGGGCTTTGCGCGTTTCAAGGGTCGGGGCGCAGATTGCCTGGCAATGGGCGCAGGCGATGCGGTGGATAACATCGGAATAGTAGAAAAGCCGCCCGCCCGGAGGAAGCGGCCACTGCGCATGAGCCTTGGTGATACGCTCATAGGCAGCCGGAATGTCTTCCAGCTTTTCGGGAATTGAAAACCGTCCCGGCGACCATGTGGACCACTTTCCGTTCTTGGCGAGGCCGGTATAGCCACCGCAGACCAAATCACAGAGGGCGAGGTTGCGCCGTTTTGAGTACGTGTACTCCTCGCCGCCCATGGTGACTCGTTCATCGCTGCCGAAATCCATAAATCCGGACACGCACGCGGCCCGGCACAGGCCGCAGTCGTCGCAGTAGTTGTCCTCTGGAGGCAGAGGCGGAGTAGGGAGGAGGTTTGCATCAGTGACCACGGACCCGAGTATGACCGCGGCTCCATGCACCGGCATGATCAAATTGCCGGAACGCCCCAGATGGCCGAGCCCCGCCTGAACGGCCAGATATCGATGTGACAGATCAGGATAGACCGGCGCCGTCGGATCATACGTGGCGCCGGGTTTCCCGGAAGGTCGAAAAACGAGATTTGCCGCAACAGGCTCAGCCCGATGCTTCTTGCCTCGCAAGTAGTTCGAAAGGTGCAGGGCAATGCCGCTGGCTGCGACATTGGCCTGCATTACCTCCTGCTCGAACCAGAGGCGGTCCTCTTTCGTCAGATAGGGAGGGATGCAGCGTGCATCCATCGCCACGGCAAAAGTGATTGCCGAGCGAGCGCCACCAAGCACGTAATCAAGATCGACCGAAGGCGGCCCGCCTGCCAGGGTCGCCTTGGTGGTGATACCGACCGCTGCGGCCCCTTCAAGCCTGGCGAACTCAAGCACCAAAGAGTTCAAATTCGTCATGCGATCTCCTTTGCGAGCATGTTTTCTCCTGGCTTGAGGGATTTACGAGTCTGATGCGATGTCAAACAGGCATATTGCCTTGTTTTGCATGCAAGCACACCCGGCCGCAGCGTAATGATCGTTTCACCTTTCAAAGGAAGGGGGGATGTCTGAAACCAAGCAGAACATTTCAAGATAACAGAGCAAAATCGCTCAAGCCTGCTTTTGACCTTTCTGCCACCAAGATGTGGCGAAGCCAGTTTCTCAAACCGTTTTCAATTGAAGTTTTCTGATACCCCCATCATATTCCAGTTTATCTGCCCCATGAGCCTTGGCAGGCCTATTTTGCGGCCTGCGCTATGATGGCGCGGCAAAATGCAGGCAGATCGTCAGGCTTGCGTGAGGATATCTGATTCCGGTCCACGACGACTTCCCTGTCGACCCACGTAGCGCCGGCGTTCACCAGGTCATCCTTGATGCCGGGGGTGGATGTGCAGGTGAAGCCTTTCATGATCTCGGCCGAGATCGGAATCCATCCGCCGTGGCAGATGTGGGCGACTATTTTCCCTGCTTCGTGTATTTCGCGGGTAAGTTCCAGGACCTTGGGGTCACGTCTGAGCTTGTCGGGGGCGAACCCTCCGGCAACGACAAGCAGGTCGAAGTCCCTTGCCTGCTGGTCCGCAATGGCGGCAGTGGATTTGAAGGGATACCCGTTTTTGCCTGTGTAGACGACTCCCGCCTGAGGCCCGGCAACGACCACTTCGGCGCCTTCTTCGATCAGGCGGTAGTATGGATAGAGAAGTTCCATGTCTTCAAAGATGTGCTCCACAAACATCAGGACTTTTTGGTCTTTTAATTTCATCTTGAACTCCGGTATGTTGACGGATGATGGGCATGGCGGGCCGCCATTTTTTCAGCGGCCTGCAAGTTTTGATTTTTCCAGCAGTCAGCGATCATTCTTCCCATGCCTCTCAAATTTTTTCCCGGAAGAAAAGGGTGCGGAAAATGAGGCTGCTTTTGACTTTACTGGCATCAAGAACGCAGGAAAGATCCGAAAAACGGATTCAGGGGTGATTTATGCTGATGAATGTTGTAACACTTCGGTTTTGCATGCAATATCTTCCTTGTCCGCGCTTTCTCTCCAGAAAGTAATTTTTGAATATGCGGTGAGCAGGGTGTTTGTATGGGCTCAGAGAAATACGGTTTGTAGCCTGGTTTTAATTTCTGGTTATAGTCATTTTTGCATGATCCACACATAATTCAACGACGAACTCGTCCCCTTTTTTGTGCAATTTCAAATCAAAATGTTTTAGGTAGATGCATCCAGTAATCCCATGATCTGTGTCGGATAACTCATCTTGATTTTCCAATACATCTCCTGGGATGTTGGCAAACTCCGCAATCGCAGCATATATTAAACTTGCAATTTTTTTCTTTTCTTATATGATATTGATAATAATCTTATAGAAAAATTTATATATTTTCAATATCCAAATAATGCACAAGGACTAAATGCATGACAAAAGAAATTGAACATAAATTACAGACAAGGCATCTTTCCATAGATGACTATGAAGCTTTGCGAGAACTCCACAAGCGGGTCTACAAAAGTCTCGATACTCCGTGGACGCACAAGCAGATTGCCCTGCTGACTACCATTTTTCCAGAAGGACAAGTTTGCATCGAGGACAATGGGGAAATCGTGGCTGTCGCCCTGTCCGTCATCATCGACTTCAGCCTCTTCGGCGACCAGCACACCTATGACCAGATCGTCGGCAAAGGCACCTTCAAATCCCACGACCCGGAGGGGGACTATCTCTACGGCATCGAGGTCTTCGTGGACCCGGAATACCGGGGCATGCGGCTGGGACGGCGCCTCTATGACGCACGCAAGGAGATCGCCGAGAATCTCAATCTCAAGGGTATCCTGCTGGGCGGGCGCATTCCCGGATATCACAAGGTTTCAAAGGAGATGACCCCCCAGGAGTACATCCTCAAGGTCAAGAGCCGCGAACTGTACGACCCGGTGCTCACCTTCCAGATGTCCAACGATTTCCATGTCCGCAACCTCCTCGACGACTACTGGCCGGGCGATCACGAATCCCGGGGCAATGCGGTGCTCCTGGAATGGATCAACATCTATTATCAAAAAAAGACGCGACTGGTGGGGCGCACCAAGTCCATCGCCCGTCTCGGCGTGGTCCAGTGGGAAATGCGTCGCTTCGAGTCATTTGACGACTTCATGCAGCAGGTGGAATTTTTCGTGGATACGGTCAGCGCCTACAAGGCGGACATCATCCTCTTTCCCGAACTGCTCAACGCGCCGCTCATCCGCATGTACGAAGGCATGCATCCCATCGATGCCATGCGTCAGCTCTCGGAATACACCGAGCCCATGCGCCAGGCCATGACCGAGATGGCTCTGAGTTACAACGTCAACATCGTCACCGGCAGCGTGCCTCAGGTCCAGGAGGACGGCACCCTGCACAACGTCAGCTTCCTGTGCAGGCGCGACGGCACCTGGGACAGCCAGGCCAAACTGCACATAACCCCGGAAGAGGATGCGCACTGGGGTTTTACGGGCGGGCAGAGCCTCAAGGTCTTTGAAACCGACGTGGGCAAGATCGGCATCCTCATCTGCTATGACGTGGAATTTCCGGAACTGGCCAGGCTGCAGACCATGAAGGGAATGAAGATGCTGCTGGTCCCGTTCTGGACCGACACCAAGAACGGGTATCTGCGCGTTCGCCGCTGCGCACAGGCCCGGGCCATCGAGAACGAATGCTTCGTGGCCATCTCCGGCAGCGTGGGCAACATCCCCAAGGTTGAAACCATGGGCATTCAGTACTCTCAGTCCGCCATATTCACCCCGTCGGACTTCCCCTTCCCCCATGACGCCATCGCCTCGGAGGTGACTCCGGGCATCGAGACCACGCTCATCACAGACCTCGATCTCGATCTGCTCAAGGAACTGCGCACTCAGGGCAGTGTGCGCAACGTCGCAAGCCGGAGGACCGACCTCTACGAGCTGCGCTGGAAAGGCGGAGAGTAAACTGTTTTGAGAGCCAACTCTCTATTTTCGATTGAGCTCTCATATTCAGGCACGTCAGGCCTGGATGAAAGAAGAAAGGGGCCTTGCAGCCACCACGCTGCAAGGCCCCTTTTCCGGCATCGCATCGCACCGTCATATATTTCAGACCGAGATCACCGAATTCATGCTGTCACCGATCCCGCTGTATTCGTAACTGTCTGCTTGGACATCATTGTGCCAATCCTGCCCATCGACGACGTAGCGGAACCTGTATTGCCGCCCGGCGGACAGATCCATGCTGCATTCGAAGCCGTTCTCGTTTTTCGTCATGGGGGTGGCAGTGACGTTCCAATCGTTGAAGTCGCCTGCCAGGGAGACGCTTGAGGCCGACTGCGCCTCTTCGCCATCGAACGTGAAATCAACCCTGCAGACCGGTTTGGATTTGTGGTAACTCTTGGTGATGGGCATATTATCCTCCTTTGGTTTGTCGGCTCAAGGCCGTTTGGGCATGCTTCAAAGGGCTGACCCATTGCAGGGCAAGCAGACGCGGACAGTGGTGCTGCCGGGTCTCGAGCAGTCCAGTTCGACGTCGCCGCCCATGGCCCTGGCCATCAGCCGGGCCGAATAGGTCCCAAGCCCCAGGCCCCCCTTCTTGCCGGATGTGGCGTACTTCTCGAAAAATACGTCCCGCAATTCGACCGGCACTTCGCCTGAGTTGCTGATGATGACATAGCACCCGCTGAACCGTTCAAGGGATACGGTCACCCCGTCTCCGCAGGGCGAAGCCTCGATGGCGTTCCGAATCAGATTGGCCAGTACCGAATAACACAGAAGTGTCTCTCCTTGGACCATGAACGGGTCGTCCCATATCAGCGGCCAACCTTCCCGTTCCAGCTCCAGGCACACGTTTCGCCGACTCAGCAGGCTTTCCATTTCGGTCCAGATGTCCCACAGAATCCGGGCCAGATCGACGGCGACAGGACTGAGTTCGTAGCGTCCTTCCTCCATCAGGAACAGGCGCTGGGAAAGGAGGATCATGTCCTGCATCCTCTGAGCCGAAACCGTTATCAGCCTGACTGTTTCCAGCTGTCTCTGGGTCAGGTCCGAGTCAAGGAGCAACAGTTGCGACAGGCTGATGACGGAACTTAAGGGGGTCAGGAGATTGTGCTTTGTGATGCGGTCCGCCTCTTCGATCCCTATCCGGGTCGACCGGGCGTTTCTGTTCCGGGGATTTTGGACGTCATGCCGGACGGGCGGCTCAAGTGTTGTCTGTGTTTGTGTTCTGGTTGACTTGTTCATGTTCGCCCCCTTGATAAGGAATACTGACGCAGGTCCGCTTGGCGGAAACTCCCGGTCGGGACTTTTCATGAACAAGAAAATACTGAGAACGAAGGTGAGGGCAATACGAATTGAATAAAGGTTGCATCATGGGGAAATACTGTCATCGCATTTTTGTCTTTTCATCCATCAGGGTCATCAGATATGCGCCAAGAGTAACCTTCTTGCCCACAAGACCCAGCTTTTTCCGGATCGACGCACGATAGAAGTTCGCCGTGGTCACGGACAAACCGAGCGCGGCGGCGATCTCCTTGCTGGTCATGCCGGAGCGGATCATGTCCGCGACCCGGATTTCGTTTCCGGTGAGCGTCCTGTATTCATCATTGAGGATGCGGGCGAAACCGGAAGTGATGTCTTCAAGAGCCTTGACGGCGAAGTCCAGATTGTGCGCAGCCTGTGACGAAAGGTTCTCGCCGCGTACGGCAACCAGATACGGCGTCACGAGCATGCGCATGTTGTCGAGCACGCGGCGTTCCATTTCCAGGCGGTCCTGCTCGCGCTGTTCAAAGACTACGCGCAGCGCCACGTTCATGTCCTGGAGACGGGCGGTGGTGGCGGTGAGGTCCTCCTCCAGGCGTTTACGCTCCGTAATGTCCAGACCGGCCGTGATGATCCGCTTCGTATCGGCGATCTCGACCAGTTCGCCGCTGATCAGAACCGTGGCGAGGCTTCCGTCCCGCCTGCGAAGCACCGTCTCGAAATTCCGTACGGCATCGTACTGCTTCAATAGAGCTGCGTAACGCGCCCTGTGCTCCGGGCTGGTCCATATTCCCAGATCGACCGTGGTTTTCTGCAGGGCTTCCTCCCTGGAATAGCCCATGCTCCGCGCGAACACATCGTTCACTTCCAGAAGTTTTCCGTCTTCAAGGGAACTGATGATGGTGGCCATGGGAAGGGAATTGAACAGCGTGCGGAACTTTATCTCGCTCTCCCGCAGCATGCGCTCCGCCTGCATGCGTTCGGTGATGTCGCAGAACGTGACGACGACAAGGTCGGCATCTCCCAGGCGCAGCGGAAGGGCAGAGGTGTTGACCCAGGTAACCCCGCCGGTCGGTATCGTGACGCCCATTTCGACGTTCTCGATCAGGCGGTTCTCTTGCAGGGCCCGCATGCAGGCATGCTCTGCGGGCGGCATGGGTGAGCCGTCGGGACGAATGATCACCCTTTGCTCCCCATCACTGTTGCGGGGGGGCAGCTCCGAGCCGGGCATTCCCAGCAAGGTGCTCGCGAACCCGCTTGACTCGATGATGCTCCCGTCGCGGTCAAAGACGGCCACTCCTACGCGGAAGGAGTTCAGCAAGGCGCGATACTTTCGTTCGGTCTCTTCAAGGCTCGTCGTGCCGGTCTCATGTTCCGCCAGCTTCTGCCGCGTTCCGTGCAGTTCGGCGAGAAACTGGGCCCTGGATTTCTCGAAATCACGCATGCACGCTCCTGTCGACGGCTGTTTTTTGATAGACCGATGCAACGAATGTTCTGCAATGTCTTCGGGCTGATGCAAAAATGGGCCGTGCCATCAAATTTTATTCAATTTGAGCTTGAAAACATAGAAGCATTCGAATTTAGACGAATGCCGCGTGGCGTTGAATTGGGAGCAGTGATGAGTTGAAGAGAGCGAAGAATACGTGAGAATACGTATCGAGCAGCAGAGATAAACTCCATTTTCTGGTTGAACGGAGGACTCTGTCGCTTCCGGTTTGCTCGGAAAGTTCCAGTATGGGGTTCTGTTTCAGGATATTAAGACACGTCTTATAAAGAATGATCCCGTCGTATTGCAGGCATCGAAGGACGATGTCTGCAATACGACGATTGGTGCGGAAAAGGTCATGATATCCGATGCAGGCATTCTGTCGGATTTTACAAACACTTACATTTCGGCCGGGGGGATGAGCCTGTCCCGGGCAAAGGCAAAGCCTACGCCAAGTCCGATTTCAGCGCCTCGCGGCTGAAGGGCATTTCCTTGAGCCTGACGCCCGTGGCGACGAAGACCGCGTTGGCCACGGCCGGTGCCACAGGGGGCAGGCCCGGTTCGCCGATGCCGCCGACGGGGTGGCGGCTCTCCGCGATGTGCACCTCCACGACCGGGGCCTCCCGCGTGCCGAGCAGGCGGTAGCGGCCATAGCCCAGGGTGGCCACGCCGCCGTCCTTGAAGCGGACGCGTTCGTTCAGGGCGATGCTCAGGCCCATGACCACAGCGCCCTCCATCTGGGCGGTTATGGCGTCGGGGTACACGGCCGTCCCGCAGTCCACGGCGCAGACGACTCTGTGCACGGTGATGGCACCGGTCTTGCGGTCCACGGAGACCTCGGCCATCTGGGCCACGGACGAGCCGAAACACTCGGTCAGGGCCACGCCCCGGGCCCGGCCTTCGGGCACGGGGCCGCCCCATTCGGCCTTGTCGGCCAGCAGGGACAGGGTGCGGTGAGGGCGGGAGCCCTTGTCCATGAGACCCAGACGGAACGCCACGGGATCCTTGCCCGCCACGTGGGCGAGTTCGTCCATGAAGGACTCCACGGTGAAGCAGTTGTAGGAATGCCCCACGGAGCGCAGCCAGCCCACGGGTATGGGCAGGTCGGGGATGGCGTATTCGATGCGACGGTTGGGGATGGCGTAGGGCATGCCCTGAACGCCTTCGACGGAGGTCGGATCGACGCCGTTCCGGACGGCCGTGGGCCACAGGCGGGACATGATGGACGCCGCGACCAGCCGGTGCGACCAGGCCACAAGGTTGCCGCCTTCGTCCAGCCCGCCGCTGATCCTGCAGATGCTGGCTGGCCTGAAGAAGTCGTGGGCGAACTCGTCGTCGCGCGTCCAGACGACCTTGACCGGGCGGTTCATGGCCCTGGACAGGCTGACCGCCTCGGTGACGACCTCGGTTTCGCCGCGACGCCCGAAGCCGCCGCCGCAGGGCGTGGTCATGACCTCGACCTTTTCGGGCGGCAGACCGCAGATTCTGGCAGCCTCGGACTGGGCCGAGGTCTGCCCCTGGGTTGGGGCCCAGACGCGGCAGCGGTCCTTTTCCACGTGGGCCGTGCAGTTGGTCGGTTCGAGCTGGGCATGGGCCACGTAAGGTACGGAGTAGACCGATTCGACAATCGTGGCGGCTTCGGAGAGGGTTTTGGCCGCGTCGCCCGTGTTTTCGGCCACGGCGGCGGAACCGTCGAGCTTGGCCTGCAGCTCTGCGGTGATGGCCTCGTCGTTCAGGTCCGGACGGTCGCCCTCGCTCCAGGTCACCTTCAGGGCATCGCGCCCCTGCATGGCCGCCCAGGTCGTTTCGGCGCAGACCGCCACGGCATTGTCCAGAGGGACGATGTCCAGCACGCCCCGTATCTTCCTGGCGCCGTCGGCGTCAAAGGCCAGCGGCTTGGCACCGAAGCGGGGAGGATGCGCCAGTACTGCCACGCACATGCCCGGCAGCCGCGTGTCGATGCCGAAGGCGGTGCGGCCCTGGACCTTGTCCTCCATGTCCAGTCGCCGCTTGAGAGTACCGATGAAGACGTAGTCGTCCGGATTTTTGAGCAGAGGGTCCAAAGGGACCTGAAGTTTGGCCGCCTTTGCGGCCACGTCACCGTACCCGACGCTGCGGCCGTCGGGATGAAAAACCTTGCCTGCCCTGGTCGTGCATGTGGCCGGGTCCAGCCCCCATTGTTCGGCTGCGGCCCGCAGGAGCATCAGTCGCGCCGCGGCCCCGGCCTTGCGGAGCATGTCCCAGCGATGACGGATGCTGGTGCTGCCGCCCGTGGCCTGAATGCCCCATTCGGGATCTTTGAAGGGCTCGGCGGCCAGGGCCATCCTGGTGCGCACGCGTTCCCAGTCGGCGTCGAGTTCGTCTGCGGCGATCATGGCGATGCCGGTGTGCGTGCCCTGACCCAGATCCGTCTGTCCGACCCAGACGGTCACGGAGCCGTCGGCGTCGATTTCTACGAAGGCGTGGGGGCGAAAGGACGGCAAGGGCCCGGCGGTCCCTGGAGAAACGTTCAGAAGCACGATGGCCCCAGGCGTGATGGCGGCCGCCAGGACAAGAAGTCCGCTCCGGATGAAATATCGTCTGGACATGTCTTCACTCATGGCGTCCTCCTATTTCATCTTCTGCGCGGCCCGGCGCATGGCGGGGATGATGCGCGGGTGCGACCCGCACCGGCAGGCCATGTCGTCCATGGCCTCGGCCATCTCCAGTTCCGAGAGTTCGGGATTGCCCGTCAGCACATCCACGGCCCTGAGCATCATGCCTGTCTGGCAGTAACCGCACTGGGGCACCTGCGCCTCGGTCCAGGCCACTTTCACGGGGTGCTCGGCGGGCAGGCCTTCGATGGTCAGGATCTCGCTCCCCTGGACACTCTCCACGGGCATGACGCAGGACCGCTCGGCGTGTCCGTCCACCAGCACGGTGCAGATGCCGCAGGCACCCTCGCCGCAGCCGTATTTGACGCTGGTCAGCCCCAGGCTGTCGCGCAGCACCCACAGCAGGGGCGTATCCGGGTCCACGTCAATTTCATGGACCGTGTCGTTCACTTTCAAGGATATCATGTGGCCTCCCTGTTCGTCGTGTACCCGGACCGGCAGGTCACGACCCGCCGCAAACCGTATTGGTCCTATAGGCCCAAGTCACGAATGCGGTCAAACATGGATGCATTGATTTGAAGGAGCGATCGTCCGGAAACAGGGCTGTCAGGGATGCCGCTCAAGTCTTATCCGATGTAGTCCGCTGCTCGCTATTTCCGTTGACAAATCCACCAAGAACGACTTGTGCGTTGTAGTCGTGTCGGTGAGGCAGGGAATGTACTGAAGGAGAAAATTTTGACGGATTTCAGAAACGGCGGGACGCGTCCCGAAGGGCAGGACGGCCGGAAGGAGTTTCTGCGAGGTGCCAGGGCCATCCTGCCCGTGCTGCTGGGCGTCATCCCCATCGCCATGGTCACCGGCGTGGCCGCCGTCGCCTGCGGCATGAGCACGCTCCAGGCTGTGGCCGCGTCGTTCATCATCTATGCGGCCGCCGCGCAGCTCGTCATGTACGACATGCTGGGCGACGGCAGCGGCATGCTGCTGGTCCTGACCGCTGGCGTCGTCATCAATCTCCGGTTTCTGCTCTACAGCGCGGGTATGGCGCCTCACCTGCAGGGTCTGAGCCTCTTTCGCCGTCTGTTCGGTTCGTACATACTCTCGGACCAAGCCTATGGTCTCACCATGGTGGACCAGCGCACGCGAGAGGGCGGCACGAGCGTGTACTTCTACTTCGGGGCCGCCGCGACCATGTGGGGCGTGTACCAGCTGGGGGCGTGCCTGGGCGCGGTGCTGGGCGAGACCATCCCGGCCCGGTTTGAACTCGGCTTCGCCCTGCCCCTGACTTTCTCGGTGCTGGTGGTGCCGCTGCTGGACAGGCCGCAGTTCCGTGCGGCGGCCCTGACCGCCGCGGTGGTGGCTGTGCTCGGAAGCGGTTGGCCGCACAACCTCGGCTTCTTCGCGGGGGCCTTGGCCGGCATCGCGGCCGGTTTCGCGTACCAGCGCGTCACCACGGGAAAGGTGCTCGATGCCTGAAAACATATGGATTCTTGTATTGGCTGCGGGAGCGGCAACTTTTCTGCTGCGTCACGCCTTCTCCCTGATCTTCGGCAAGAGGCAGGTCCCGGCCCTGCTGCGTGCCATTCTGCCTTTCATCCCGGCCGCAGCCCTGTCCGCCATTATCGCGCCGCAGGTCATCGGACCGGCTATCGGGGCCGCAAACGTGTTGCACCCGAAGCTCTTGGCCTGGCTGTGCGCCATGCTCGTGGCCTGGAAGACGAGGAACATGCTGCTGACCATCGCCACAGGGCTGGCCATGCTGCAGCTCTTTCTTGTCGTGCTGCCGTGACGTGTGGAAAACGGATTGCAGCAGATGCATAGAGCGTTTGACTTTGACTACGTTGCTCCGTCGCCGTTTTCCATCTTCAGCGGCCAGCTTCAACACGTGAATATTCGTCCCGACTTCATTTCCCTAATCGTCTGATCTCTTCCACCCGTTCCTCGAACATTTTCCGGTGCAGATCCATGTGCCCGAAATAGTCGTGGATCAGCGCCTCCAGGGAGATGTCCTTGTCTTCGCGTCTCCAGACGTGGCTCAGAGTTGCCGGGTTCATGTTTTCGATCAGGTGCATGAGCAGGGCGTTGTAAGTCTTCCAGAGGGTGACCAGGATCGCATAGTCGAATGATGTGATTTTGGTCGCGTTTTTCCATTCTTCGGCGTCATATTTCGGGAAAGCGAGCACCGGTTCGAGCTGCAGGCGGACAAATCGCTGGTGGTTGTTGGACGCGGAGTCGATCAGATGCGCGACCATCTCCTTCAGGGTCCACTTGTCCGTGGCCAGGCGGATGTCTGCGAGGTCTGCGCTGCGGGTCATGAGAAGTTCGAAGGAATCAATGCGGGCCTTGCAGTTCATGCAGTCAATATTCATGGTCTCTCCTTGAGTTTGAATCGCTGCATCCAATAACCCGGGAGGAGTGGCGGGCACAAGCAAAATGCCGGGTCGGAAGCGTGAATCCAGCTGGCGCAGAGAGATGTGCTTTTTCGTGACGTGGACATCTTCGACGGCTGCTTTAGTTTGTTCTCTGTACGGTACAACTCGCGGCCGCGACAGGGCTGCATTATCCGGTGGCGGGCAGGTTCGTCCGTGAAACGGACTGTCATTCATCTGGCCGCGTGAGTGCGGCATGTGCTCCCGATACGTGGCCGAAGCGTTTGGCAAGGTGCTGGTTTTTGTCGTATCCGATGTCTGCAGGTGGAGTTTTTTGTCATGAAGCGGACAGGGAGGATTATGGATCGTCGTCGTTTTCTTAAAAACGTGATCGGGGGAGGCATTGTCGTCGGGTCCACGGTGGCCTTGGGTGGCTACTCGCAGTTGCTGGCCGCCGATGCCTCGACCGCCCCGGCATACGACCTCGTGGCCGTGCGCGGCGGGGAACCGGGGGCGATGTTCGACCAGGCCATGGCCTCCCTTGGCGGCATGCAGGCCTTCGTTCCCAAGGGCAGCAGGGTCGTGGTCAAGCCGAACATCGGTTGGGACGTGACCCCGGAACGCGGTGCCAACACCAATCCGGCGCTCGTCAGGCGCATTGTGGAGCACTGCCTGCAGGCCGGGGCCCGGGAGGTGTCCGTTTTCGACCACACCTGTGACCCGTGGGCGCAGAGTTACAGGTCGAGCGGCATCGAGAGGGCGGTCCGGGACGCCGGCGGAAAGATGGTCCCCGGAAACAGCGAGGGCTATTACGAGCGGGTTGCGGTGCCGGGCGGAAAACGGCTCACCGAGGTCAAGGTGCACGGGCTGCTGCTTGAATCGGACGTGCTCATCAACGTCCCGGTGCTCAAGCATCACAGTTCGACGATGCTCACGGTCGGCATGAAGAACCTCATGGGCGTGGTTTGGGATCGCGGGTACTGGCACCGCAACGACCTGCACCAGTGCATCGCGGACTTCGTTTCGTACCGCAGGCCTACCCTCACCGTGGTGGACGCCTACAACGTCATGAAACAGAACGGGCCGCGCGGCGTGTCCGCCGCAGATGTCGTGCAGATGCAGGCGCTCGTCGTATCCGCGGATCCGGTCGCGGCCGATGCCGCCGCCGCGAAGCTCTTCGGGTTCGAGCCCGAAGCCGTCCGCCATATCCAGCTTGCGTCGCAGATGAACCTGGGCAGCATGGACCTTGGCGCACTGTCCATCAAACGCATCAGGCTTTGAGGCGTCGTGTGCGCTTGAAACCCGGGCATTTGAAGCCGGTACGCGTCGCCCTGTCCCTGGTCTTTTTCGGTCTGACGGCGCTGGTCTTTCTTGATCTGGGGAACGTGGTCCCGCCGTCGCTGACTGAGGGGATCCTGTACCTTCAGTTCGTGCCCTCCATGCTCGCCTTCATGCACGGGGCGGCCCTGGGCGCGGCGGGATGGCTCGTTGTGGCGGGGCTGACTGTATTCTTCGGCCGTGTCTATTGTTCCAGCGTATGCCCCCTCGGGACCCTCCAGGATGCCGTCAGTTTTACGGCCGGGAAAAGACGGGGACATCGCTTCAGACCGGCCGGATCGCTTCGTTACGCCATCGCGGCCATCACCGCGCTGCTGCTGGTCGGCGGCAGCGGCCTGCTGCTGAACCTGCTCGATCCGTTCAGCGCTTTTGGAAGGATTCTGGCAGATCTCGTGCGTCCGGCGGTCGTCGTGACCAACAATCTTGCCGCACTAGCCCTTGAACAGTTCGGCCAATACGCAATTTCCCGCAAGCAGTGGGCAGTGCTGACGCCCCATGCCGTTGGAGTCGCCGCGACAACCCTGCTCGCGGTCGGGTGGCTGGCAGCCAGACGCGGCCGTCTTTACTGCAACACCGTCTGTCCGGTGGGCACGCTCCTTGGCTTGGTGTCGCGGATTTCATGGCTGGGCCTTGGGATCGACCCTGACAGGTGCACGAAGTGCAGGCGCTGCGAACGCGTATGCAAGGCGGGCTGCATCGATCTTGCACGCATGCGGGTCGATGCAGCCCGCTGCGTGGCCTGTTACAACTGTCTGGCAGCCTGCCCGGAAGGGGCGGTGCATCTTGAAAACAGGTGGCGACGTGGTCCCGTCGTGCGGGCGGATCAGGGCCGCAGGGATTTTCTCCTCCATTCGGGGGTCTCCCTGCTGGGCCTTGCCGGGCTGGTGGAGACCAATGCCACTGTGCTGCAGAGCCGGCCGACCACCATACCCGAGGCCGTGACCGGTCCGGTATCCCCGCCTGGCTCCGTCAGCATCGAGCGCTTCACTTCCCTCTGCACGGCCTGCCACCTGTGCGTGAGTGTCTGTCCCTCGCAGGTCCTGTCCCCGTCGATCCTCGAATTCGGGCCATCGGGCATGTTGCAGCCGCGCCTCGATTTTCGCGCATCCTATTGCAACTACGAGTGCACGCTTTGTTCGCAGGTCTGTCCCACCGGAGCCATCCTGCCCCTGGCCGCGAAGGAAAAGAAGCGCACCCAGCTGGGCGTGGCCAGGTTCATCAAGGAAAACTGTGTGGTCTTCACGGACAACACGGCCTGCGGCGCGTGCTCGGAACACTGTCCGACCAAGGCGGTGCGCATGGTGCCGTATCCCAATCCGCAAAACCGCCCGTTGCTGATCCCGGAAGTGCATGCGGACTATTGCGTCGGCTGCGGAGCCTGCGAGCACGCCTGTCCCACGAGGCCCTTCAAGGCGATCTGCGTGGACGGCAATCCGGTTCACGCGCGGTCGAAAAAGCCGGAGCCCACGGCGCCGGAGATCAAAATCAACGACACGGAAGATTTTCCATTCTGAGACTCGGCCCCAAAAGAGGATCTTGGAAAAGTCCCGCGAGGCTCATTTTTAACAGACTGGGCTTTTTTCGACGGTGCGCATAATATTCTGATATACTTAAATATATGGACACAAGGGTCGAGGCTTGCTAGTGGCTTCTACCCATGCGAACCGTAATTCTCTCACTAATGCTACTTACTTTTTGGTCTTCATCAGTACTTGCCGAACACAAGCGACTTGAGAAGGAATATCAACAGGATTGGTGTGCCGAAGCGCGCGGCCAGGCCGAGATCCGCCTTGCCGATGGGACCAGGGCCGATTGCATCACGCGCACTCATGCCATCGAGTTCGACTTCGGCCGCAAGTGGGCGGAGTCCATAGGCCAGGCCCTGTATTATTCCATGCAGACCGGAAAGCGGGCAGGGGTCGTACTGATTCTGGAGCGGATCGAGGACAGGAAGTTCTGGATTCGGCTGAATTCGATCATCGAGTTTCAAAAACTCCCGATTGACACCTGGAAGATCGAGAATTTTCAGATCCCATAACGATTGTCATCTCCCGACGACGCATGTAGCCCTTGATGTCAAACATCAGGAGCAACCATGAGCGCACTCTTTTCCCCCATTTCTCTTGGCAATCTCTCTTTGCGGAACCGCATCGTCATCGCTCCCATGTGCCAGTATTCCGCACAGGACGGGCAGCCGACCGACTGGCACCTAATTCACCTTGGGCAGCTTGCCCTGTCCGGGGCCGGACTGCTGATCGTCGAAGCCACCGCCGTCGAACCGGCCGGGCGCATCTCTCCGCAGGATCTCGGGCTGTGGTCCGATGAGACCGAGGCGGCCCTGACAGCGTTGCGCAGGACCATGCGGGACCATTCTTCCATGCCCGTGGCCATTCAGCTGGCTCATGCCGGTCGCAAGGGGTCCACGGCGCGGCCCTGGGACGGGGGCGCGTCCGTATCGTTCGGCCACGGCGGCTGGACTACGTCCTCGGCCTCGGCCCTGCCCTTTGCCCCCGAGGACGCCCCGCCCGTGGAGATGGACGCAAACGGCATCGCGCGGGTGGTCAAAGCCTTTCGCCGGGCGGCGGAGCGCGCCCTGAACTGCGGCTTCGACGGCGTTGAACTGCACTGCGCCCACGGCTACCTCATGCACCAGTTCCTGTCCCCGTTGTCCAACCAGCGCCTGGACGAGTACGGCGGCAGCCTGGAAAACAGGATGCGCCTGCCTCTCAAGGTCTTCCGCGAAATCCGCGCCGCGTTGCCGCTGGGCTTTCCGCTCGGAGTACGCATCTCGGCGACGGACTGGATCGAGGGCGGCTGGGACCTTGAGCAGAGCACGGTCTTCGCCGCGCGTCTGAAGGAGCTTGGTTGCGACTACATCCACGTCTCCAGCGGCGGCCTGTCCCCCATGCAGAAAATCAAGCCGGGACCTGGCTATCAGGTGCCCTTTGCGGCGCATATCAAGCGCGAAACCGGCATGACCACCATCGCGGTGGGCCTGATCACCCAGCCCAGGCAGGCCGAGGAGATCATCGCCTCCGGCCAGGCCGACCTGACGGCCCTGGGTCGGGGCATGCTCTACAACCCCCGCTGGCCCTGGCACGCGGCCGCGGAACTGGGCGCCTGCGTGGATGCGCCGCCGCAATATCTTCGCTGCGAGCCCCACGGCGTGAAGGACCTCTTCAAGAAGAGCTGACCGTCCGGGCCGCGCCGCGTGGAAAGGTCGGCATCGTCCTGCGGGTCGGTGCTCTTTTTACCTGGATCTCGCGAGTGTCATGCCCGCGAAGAAAGGCCGCGAATCCTCGTCTGCCTTCTGAAGAATTCGCGCCCTGATGGCGAGATTGTTTTGGAGACGAAGTGATGGCGTCACGGCATGGTTTTGACGAAGAAGATAATGGTCCAATTGTCTTTATCGATGCAAAATCAAAGACAAAGGTTACTCTTTAGGACTAATGAGTAAAAGAAATATAGAAAGATGAATTTCTGACAAACATCAAAGAATTGGAATCTTATTTCATAATTTAATTTCAATGGGGGGGGCAAATTTCTAGTCTTGAATGATATCAATTTGCAACTGTGACATATATTCTTCGATGAATATAATCATTTTGGAAACGGGATAATTTAAGATTCAATATTCTCCTCCCAATTTTTTCCATCCAAAATCGTTGTGATACACCATCAGCTTCGTCATGCCGCCATCCACCGTGATGTTCTGGCCAGTAATAAAGCCGCTTTTTTCATCACACAAAAACATGACCGCATGGACGATGTCTGAAGGAACGCCCACACGGCCGGCAGGGTGCTGGTCCGCGTCCGGGCCATTGAACCGGGTGCCGGTGGTGTCGATCCAGCCCGGCGATATGGAGTTGACCCGCGCCTTGCCTGCCAGGGTAACGGCCATGGCATGGGTCAGCGCGGTGATGCCCCCCTTGGCCGCCGTGTAGCTTTCGGTATCGGCCTGGCTCATCAGATGCCGGGTCGATGAGATGTTCACGATGCTTGCCGAAGGCTTGAAGTGATCCATGAACAATTGGGTCAAAAGAAACGGAGCCGAGATTCCGACACGCAACACGTAATTGAAATCCTCATGGGAGCAGGTCTTGAGGCCGCCCCGGGACAGGCACGCATTGTTGATGAGATAGTCGATGGCGCCATGCTGGGCGATTACCTTTGACGCAAAGGCACGCAATGCCTGTTCATCGGCAATGTCGCCGACGAAATAGTCGTTATCCTGCATGTCGATATTGCAGACGGCAACTCCCTGCTCGGCGAAAGCGTCACAGATCGCCTTGCCTATGCCCTGCGCTCCGCCCGTAACGACCGCGACTTTCTGTTTCATCACGACAAGATCTCCTTGCTCTGTTTTCATCCCCGAAGAGCGGGGGACGTGGCCATGAATCCTGAATGAATTGCCGGTGCCCTGCAACCGCAATGCATCCGGCCTTGAGCGCGTCGCGTGGGGAAAGGGCAGGAGCTAAACTTTTTTGACGAATTCGGATTTGAGCTTCATGGCGCCGATGCCGTCGATCCTGCAGTCGATGTCGTGATCACCGTCCACCAGCCTGATGTTCTTGACTTTCGTGCCGACTTTGACCGTGGAGGACGAGCCTTTGACTTTAAGGTCCTTGATGACCGTGACCGTGTCGCCGTTCTGAAGCGGCTTGCCGTTGGCGTCCTTGATGATCTTGTCATCCGGTCCGTCACCGGCAGCGGCGTCCTTGGACCATTCGTGGCCGCATTCCGGGCAGACGTAAGCCATGCCGTCATCGTAGGTATATTCGGAGCCGCACTTGGGGCAGATGGGCAGATCACTCATTTCGGTGTCCTTGGCTGGTTGGGGTTTTTACGTGAAATGGCCGCGATTGCAGACAGCTGAACCCGCTAGCCGTTTGAAGCTGCTCCGGTCAATGCAAAATGCCGGGCTCAAAGGTTGGTGCAGGCGGGGGACGGGAATGAAGCATTGTTTGCATGGCGATGAGGCGTCCATGAATAAGCCATCGCCGATGCGACCTTTTTCCAATCCGGTTGGAGCAAGGACCCCAATTGTCCGTTAGGGGGGCGTTTCTTTAATCCTTGCCGAGGGCCTGTCGCTGTGAGAACACTGCCGGAACAGCGAAAAGCCTTCTTGGTGGCAGAGTGAAACGCCTCGTTCGCCCCCCCCTGCTGCCCGACGGGGAGGCGTTCGAAAGGCTGGTCAACATGTCCCGTACTTTATCTCATCGAGGTATTGAGCTTGTATCAAAGGTTATTGAATATCTTCATTGCTACACAGAGTCCTGAGCTGGAAACGCTTCTTTTGGGAGTTCCGCCGCAGGACCGGTTTTCTCACCATTTTTTCAGCAGCGCTGACATCCTTGCAGTCGATATCAACAGCTGCGCAGTCATTATCCTCGATTTTGAAACAGCTCGGGCTGAGTCATTGATCAAGATTCACGAAGCTAAAAATGAGCGGGCAGTCGTGATCGGCTGCTTTGGCGCCGATAATTTTTCAATTCTGGCAGAGTATCACGATTTTTTTGATCAGGTCTGGATCAAGCCGTTCAGTGAAAGCAAGATCCACGCTTCTTTTTCCGGGATTCTGAGGCGTTTCAAAGAGCGTGAAGACGCGCAGTTGAACCGGAAATATCTGGACACGCTGATTGACAGTCTGCCTGAATTGATCTGGTTCAAGGATGCGCGGGGCGCTCATCTGAAAGTCAACAGCAGCTTCTGCCGGACTGTAAACAAGACCAAGGAGCAGATCGAGGGGCGCGGGCATTATTATATCTGGGACATCGAGCCTGATGAATATGCCCAGGGAGAATATATTTGTCTGGAATCTGAAGAAATTGTTCTTGCTAAAAAGAAAACCTGTCTTTTTGACGAAACAGTGAAATGCGGTGATGAACTTCGTAAGTTCAAGACATACAAATCTCCTATATTCGATATAGATGGAGAAGTAATTGGTACTTCAGGTTTTGCGCATGATGTAACAGATCTGCAAAATTTGATGATTGAATTGAATATATTGATTGAGAGTCTTCCTTTTGCGATCATGGTAACCGATAAGATTGGTGAAATTACCAGTGTGAATCAGAAGTTTGTTGATATTTTTTTACAGGAAAAATCAGATCTTATTGGTAAAAAAATAGAATCTTTTATTGATAAAACAAATAAATATACATGCAGCAAGAGATGGATTATTGAGCAGGATGATGACTGCACACTGCTTCTTTCCAAAAACAGAATTCTGAAACTGCACGATGAAAATCTTCTGGATATATTTGGCGTGCAGGCTGGGCATATTTATCTTTTTGTGGATATCACTCTTGAATATCACCACAAAAACAAGCTGCTGTCAGATGCAAACACAGATTACCTGACCAAGTTGAACAACAGACGCAGCCTCCAGGACTTCATGAGGAAAACGCCGCCTCACCCGGACACGGTGCTGTTGCTTGCGGATCTGGACAACTTCAAGGAAGTCAACGACCAGTACGGCCACGAAGAAGGGGATAAGGTGCTGATAGCCTTTGCAGACATGCTTCAGCAGATATTTCCAGCTGCAAACCTGTTCCGACTTGGCGGGGATGAATTCGCGATACTTCTTCACGATGTGAGCGATTCAGGTAAGGCGAGACAATGCGCTGAGCAACTTCTGGCGGGATTTGAAGAGAAAGTTGCCCGCAAGTTTTCCCACACCAATATTTCGGTCAGCATTGGCATTGCCATGGATAATGGGCAATACGAAAATTTTGGTGAATTGTTCAAAAAAGCGGACATGGCGCTTTATGAATCAAAAAAAGCGGGAAAAAACGTGTTCAAGTTCTGGAGCCGGTAGTTCCTGAACCTGGATTTCATCACATAATTCTTGATGATTACTGCTGGCACTGCACTAATTTGTCATTCCCTTGAAGAAGGGATTAATTAAGACTTTTCCCATGCTGCCGATAGAAGCCTCCCGTCCAGAGCCGGGTCCGGTACAGTCCTCAAATCCGTCTCGCGATCTGCATTCCCTCGAACAGCCCCTGGAAGAAGTTGGCAGCATTCACGCCCAGCGACCTGATCTTGTATCCTCCCTCCTGTACGACCACCGTATGTCTGCCCAGAGCTCCGATGAGCTGGCCGTTGCGGAAGAAATCCCTGGCCTGCAGACGCCATGAACCCGTCGGGTCCCCTTTGGCCGGATCAAGGCCGAGGCCCACGATGACGAAGGCGGGGTCGAAGTCGGCCATGACCTTCAGGGCCTGGCGCAGGGTTTCGGCGTATCTCTCGCCTTCAACGTCCTCCGGGAGGGGGAAATTGCGGTTGTATCCCAGACCCGCTCCCTCCCCGCGTTCTTCCGCGAATCCGCTGAAATACGGGTAGGCGAATCTGGGGTGGCCGTGGATGGACACGGTCAGCACGTCGCTGCGCTCGTAGAAGATGTTCTGGGTGCCGTTGCCGTGGTGGTAGTCCACGTCAAGCACGGCGACGCGCCCGTGGGCACTGAGTCGATGGGCGACCACCGCCGACGTGTTGAAATAGCAGAATCCTCCGAAGGCCCGGCGTTCGGCATGATGCCCGGGGGGGCGCACCAGGGCGTAGGCAAGGCGACGTCCGGCCAGCAGTTCCTCGGCTGCGGTCAGCCCGCAGTCCACGGCCCCGCGCGCCGCTGCGTAGGCGTTGCCGTTCAGGGGCGTGAAGGTGTCGATGCAGTAGTAGCCAGCCCGCACGGCCAATTCCCGAGGGGGGCGGGCTGCGTTTCTGATGGGGAAGACATAGGGGTAGACGGATTTCTTCTCGGGAAGGTTCGAGCAGACGGTCCGAAGATAGGACACGAACTGCCGGTCGTGGACCTGGGTGATGTGCCGCTCGGCGAAATGCCGGGGCTGCCTGCGCAGGAAGAGGCCTGTCTTCTCGATTTCCTTCAGGATGGACTTCATGCGCACCGGCGACTCGACATAGCCGCGCTCGCGGATGTGGTGGATCGCATGATTCTCGTTGCAGATCAGGGCGATCCTGCGGTCGTCGCTGATGCCCGGGACCCGTGGGGGCGCGGATTCCCTGACATATCGCGGTTCGCGCAGGAGAAGATTGCCGGTCGGAATGGAGTCGAGGACCATCTTGACGTACTGCGGCGAGCATTTTTCCTTGTACTTGCGCTCCAGCACGGCGCGCACCACATGGCGCACCCGCTCCCGCGCCAAACGCAGGGGTTTGTCCAGGGGATCGGCCACCAGATAGGGGGCGCAGTCGTCTTCGGCGGAGAGAGGCGTCTCGTAGGCCGTGTTGACGATGGGTCGCGCCCCGTAGCGTTCATAGAAGCGAAGCCGCGCGACGTTTTCGCGCAGTAGTTCCGGGTCACGGCACAGGTTGGGATCGTCAGGCAGGCATTCGAAGAAGAGGGCTGTGTCGCCGAGTGCCTTCGCTTCTTCGCGCACACGTTCGTAGAGGGCCGAGCCCACCCCGCGCCCGCCATGGCGCAGGCTGACCGAGAGGTAGTCGAGGTAGCAGAAGCGCAGGTCCGAGAAGTGGCACAGCAGGGCAAATCCCTGCACGACCCTGCGTTGCCCCTCGGCCACGAAGACGATGGTCCGGTATCCCTTGCCCAGGGGATTCTTGAGGGTGGCGGGAAGGTTCGCGATTTCCTCGGCCGCGATGAGCGGAAACCGCTCGGCCAGGATGGTCTGGACCTGCTCGACGCTCTGAGCGTCGACGGGCACGGTGGTGTCGTAGATGGGGCGAATGCTGAACATGGAGAGCCTCGTTTGAGCCGGTGCCGAGATCTGAAAATGAATGGGATTATCTTGCTGACCAGGACAATACGACCGCGAAGGCAAATGGTAAATCGCATTTTGCTGCCGTCCGTAAAAATGTTTTTCCACTCCCGCCCCCGATCTTTTCTGGTGCATAATTTGCTTCCAGCCTTGCGGGAGGGACGTCATGCGCATCAGTTCCAGACAATATCTTGAGACTACGTCACAATTGTCCAATAACGGCGAAACGTCACAAAACGAGTTGTTAGCCAAACTCGGAGCGCGGAAGTGCTTTCGTGACGGGGATGCGAACCGGGATGGCGTCGTCACTCAGGATGAAGTGAGCCTGTCCGCTGAAGCTTTCGCGAAGCTTGACGCATCCCGGGACGGAAAAGTCACCCAGGAGGAAATATCTGCCGCCATGTCGGAACACGGTAAGGATGTCTATTCCCACTATGTTTCCAAGAAGAAGGCAGGAGCAAGCTCCCTTGATCTTCTGGGCAAAATTCTGGGTGAATCCGCCACGCAGAATGATACTTCCGCTTCGGAAAAAGCAGCCCGGAAGTATATGAAGCGCATGGATGCGGACAAGGATGGAGTTCTGTCCAAGGCAGAAACATCCGTATCCGCCCCCGCCTTCAGCGCTATCGATACCAGTGGCAACGACGTCATCGAACTGGAGGAAATGCAGGCCGCGCTCAAGGCTCATGAAACCAAACTCTCCAGTTATTTCTCGTCACTTACGGAAAGTTCCTCCAACCCTTCATTGCAGAAGAAGATTTGATAACCTTGTTCGGTCTTCCCCGAGGCTGACGAAGCTTATGCGGCCTCCGAAGTGGTATTTCGGAAGCCTTGCAGTCCAGGGAAGTCGACGAATCGCTCTTCATGCTTCCAAAAGTCGGGGAGTGGTTCACGATTCCGCCGCGGTGAAATTTTATGCGCTGCGAGGGCTCACCGAGTCTATTCCGAAACTTTTTTTTCATACTTATTTTTCAGTAGGGTATTTTCAGCTTGCACCTACTGACCTTCCTTGATATTTCCTTCGATCTTTAATCGATTGACTCGTTTTTCTTTCAGCAAATCGTATTCTTACGGAGGATTTCATGCGCATATTCGTAATGCTGGCAGCAAGCCTGTTTTTTGCCCAGGCAGCCTTTGCCGAGCCGGCCGGCAGCCCCCTCCCCATTGGCATCGCCGTGGGACAGACCACCAACGTAGCCCTGTTTGGCGAAGAGCAGGTCAACGGCGCCAAGGTGGCTGAAAGGATGATCAACGAGAAGGGCGGCGTGGGCGGAACTCCCATCAAACTGATTTTCCAGGATACGGGCGGAGACGAAGCCGGGGCCATCAACGCCTTTCAGAACCTGATCTCCCGCGACAAGGTCGTGGCCATCATCGGGCCCACCCTGTCCCAGCAGGCCTTTGCCGCCAACCCCATCGCCAACCAGGCCAAAGTGCCCGTGGTCGGACCGTCCAATACTGCCAAAGGCGTGGCCCAGATCGGTGAATATGTGTCCCGCATCTCCGCCCCCATGACCCTGGTCGCCCCCAATGCCCTGAAGCGGGCCCTTGCGGTCAACCCGAATATCAAGAATGTGGCCGTGGTCTATGCCCAGGATGACGCCTTCAACGTCTCCGAGACCGGCATTTTTCAGGACGCCATCAAGGGCATGGGCCTGAACATCGCCCTCATCCAGAAGACCAGCGTCAAGGACACGGACTTCACCACCCAGGTCACGGCCATCCTCGGAGCGGGCGTGGACATGGTGGTCATGAGCTGCCTGGCTGCCGACGGCGGCAACATGGTCAAGCAGCTGCGCCAGTTCGGCTACGAGGGCCTCATCGTCGGCGGCAACGGCTTCAATTCCCCCAACATGTACCCGGTCTGCGGCAAGGAATGCACCGGCGTCATCGTGGCCCAGGCTTACAGTCCCAAGGCCGACAACGCCGAGAACAACGCCTTTGTCCCCATGTTCAAGGAAATGTTCAAGAAGGATCCGGCCCAGTTCTCGGCCCAGGCCTACACCAGCGTGAAGGTCGTCGTGGACGCCTTGAACGAAGTGGAGCAGAGCACCGGCAAGAAAGTCGCCGAAATGGACACGGCCGAACTGCGCACCGCCCTCAATGCAGCCATCATCTCCAGTTCCTACGAAACGCCTCTTGGCGAAATCGTCCTCGACGCCGACGGCGAGATCACCCAGAAAACATTCTATGTCTCCCAGATCAAGATCGCCGAAGACGGCAAGACCGGAGTCATGGAACTGTTGCCCGAATAACGCATCCTGCCGGGGGAGCGAAGCTTCCCCGGCTTTTGGCATATCATGAACACCGTCTATTTTCTGCAGAATATTCTGAACGGCCTCTCCATCGGCTCGGTCTACGCCATCTTCGCCCTTGGCTATACGCTGGTCTTTTCCATTCTTGGAATCATCAACTTCGCCCACGGCGCGGTCTTCACCCTTGGCGCATATTGCACCTATGCCCTGGCTGTCGGCGATTTCGGCCTGAACGGCCTTCTGGCCGGCACGAGCCTGCCTTTCAGCCTGCCTTTTCCCCTGGCGCTTCTGGGAGGCTCCATCATGGCCGGTTGTGTGGGGGTGCTGGTCGAGCGGCTGGCTTTTAGGCCGCTGCGGGCCAAAGGGGCCGATCCGCTCCTGGCGCTGGTCAGCAGCCTTGGGGTGGCTCTCATTCTGGTCAATTGCCTGCAATTTCTTGTCGGCGCGGAAATATACTCCTTCCCGTCCGACATTTTCGGTTCGCTGCCCATGGCCATGATTTTCAAGATGGATGGCAAGATCCTGGCCGTGCGCACCGTGCAGCTCATCATCCTGGGCGTCAGCCTGGCCATGTTGCTGGTGCTTGCCTGGTTCATGAACCGGACCCGCATGGGCAAGGCCCTGCAAGCCACTGCCGAAAATCCCGAAACCGCAAGCCTGCTCGGCATCAACGTCGACCGCTACATCCTGTCCACGTTTTTCATCTCCGGTGCTCTGGGCGGCCTGGCAGGCACCCTCATCGGCGCGAGCTTCGGCCTGGCCGGACCGTACTTTGGTGTCAGCTACGGCCTCAAGGGGCTGGCGGTCATCGTGCTGGGCGGCCTCGGCAGCATTCCCGGCGCGGTCCTCGGCGGGCTGGTCATCGGTCTGGGCGAGGCCTTTTTGCCCCCCGACTATTCGTCCATGAAAGAGGCCGTGGCCTTTGTCATGCTTTTCGTCATTCTTCTGGCCCGCCCCCAGGGGCTCCTTGGCCAGCAAACCATCCAGAAGGTTTAGGATGGGCATGTTTTTCGACAACTACGGTTTTTTGATGGTGGCCATCATCCAGCAGGCCCTGCTCGGAATGAGCCTTTGGTATCCGCTCATGGCCGGACAGCTCTCGCTGGCCAGCATCGGCTTCTATTCCCTGGGCGGCTACATCGCGGCCATCATGGGCACGAGCCCGATCTTTGCCTCCTGGCGGGAGACTCTGGGCGTGGCCCTTTATCCCGTAGAATGGCTCATCGCCATGCTGGCCAGTTGCCTGCTCGGACTTCTGGTCGGCATCCCGGCCCTGCGGTTGCGCGGCATCTACCTGGCCCTGGCGACCATCGCCTTCGTGCAGGTGCTCAACGTCGTGGTGCTGGTTCTGGACGTCACCGGCGGGGCGGTGGGCCTTTTCGGCATCCCGCAGCCTTTCGAGAAGCGCATTGGCTACCTGTGGTTCTTCGGTCCGCTCCTTATCGTCATGCTTCTCTTCTCCTGGCGTTTGACCCGCACCGTGGCCGGCCGGTCCTTCATGGCCATCCGCGAGGACGAGCTGGCTGCCCAGGCCATGGGCATCTCCACCACCTTCGAGAAGGTCCGCGCCTTTGTCATCGGTTGCGGCCTGGCCGGCGTGGTCGGAGCCATGAGCGCGCCGTTCCTCAATACCTGGAACGCCCGCCAGAGCAGTTTCGACGCCTCCGTGGCATGTCTGGCCTATGTGCTCATCGGTGGCGCGCGCTCCATCTGGGGGCCGCTCCTTGGAGCTATCCTGCTTGTCGCGCTGCCCGAGGTGCTGCGTCCGCTCAAGGACGCCCGCCTGATCATGAACGGCATCGTCCTGGTTGTGGCCTGCATCTACCTGCCCCAAGGCATCGCGGGGCTGCTGGCCTCCCTGCGCCGCAAAGTTTCGGGGGTGGCCTGATGGACGCCATTTTAAGCCTTGAAGGCGTATCGCGGTCTTTCGGGGGGCTCATGGCGGTCGGCGATGTCGGCTTTTCCGTGCAGTCTGGTGAGATCTTCGGCCTGATCGGCCCCAATGGCGCCGGCAAGACCACGCTCTTCAACCTGATTTCCGGACTCACGCCCGTTTCCGCGGGCCGGATCAGTTTTCTGGGCAAGGATATTCTGGGCATCGCGCCTCACAAGGTCGCCAGCATGGGCATGGCCAGAACGTTCCAGAACATCCGTCTGTTCAGCGGCATGAGCGTGCTCGACAACGTGCGCGCGCCCATGCAGGCCTTTGCCGAAACCGGCCTCCTGTCGGACCTGCTCGGCCTTCCGGCCAGCCGGGCCCAGGAGAGGCGGATCAGGGACAAGGCCCTTGAGCTGCTCGCTCTTGTCGGGCTGGGTTCCAAGGCTTCGGATCTGGCGTCATCCCTGCCCTACGGTGAGCGCAGGCGGCTCGAGATCGCCCGCGCCCTGGCGCTGCGCCCCAAGCTCCTGCTTCTGGACGAACCGGCTGCGGGCCTGAATCTGGCCGAAAAGGCGGAACTGAGCGATTTCATCCGTGATCTGCGCCACCGCTTCGACCTGACCGTGCTCATCATCGAACACCACGTGCCGCTGGTCATGGGCCTTTGCGACCGTCTGGCCGTGCTCAACTTCGGCCGCCTCATATGTCAGGGCAAGCCGGACGAAGTGCGCAGCGATCAATGCGTCATCGACGCCTATCTGGGAGACAGCCATGCCACTGCTCGAACTTGATCAGATCTGCGTGAACTACGGCGCGGTCAAAGCCGTGCGGGACGTCAGCCTTTACGTGGAGCATGGCGAGGTGGTCACCCTCATCGGCGCCAACGGCGCGGGCAAGAGCACCATCCTGCGCGCCGTCTCCGGTCTGGCCCGCATCGCATCCGGCTCTTTGAGTTTTGCTGGAACCGACATGGCCAAAACCCGGCCGGACGCCATCGTCCGTGCGGGGCTCGCGCATTGCCCCGAAGGACGTCAGGTGCTGGCCCGGCAGAGCATCGAGGACAACCTCCTGCTTGGAGCCTACATCCGCCAGGACAAAGACGGCATCGCGCGTGACCTGGAAAAGTCCTACACCATGTTCCCGCGTCTTCGGGAGCGCCGCCGCCAGCCGGCCGGGACCCTTTCCGGGGGCGAGCAGCAGATGCTGGCCATTGCCCGCGCCCTGATGAGCTCGCCGCGCATGCTCCTGCTCGACGAACCCTCCCTGGGGCTTGCGCCGCTGGTGGTGGAGGAGATTTTCGGCATCCTCGATTCCCTGAGCGCCCAGGGCATGACCATCCTGCTCGTGGAACAGAACGCACGGCTGGCCCTCGCTCACTCCCATCGTGGCTACGTGCTCGAATCCGGGCAGATCGCGGCCACCGGTGAAGCCAGGGCGCTGCTGGACGATGACCGTGTCCTGGCTGCGTATCTGGGGGCCTGACGCGGGGAGAAGAGAGAAGAGGCGGGGCGCTGCCCCGGGGGCCCGCAAGGGGTTCGCCCCTTGACTCGTGCAGGGAGGCTTGCGTAGCGGCATTTGCGCTGCTTTTGCTCCATCTTTCCCGGCAGTGGATATTTTTGTTGGTGCTGAAGCTTCAACGACTTGTATTTAATGAACAGCGCAGCAGCGCTTTTGAGGTGTTTGAATGACCAAACCAAAAAGGGTGACCCTGTTCATCCAGTGCATAGTGGATTCCTGTTTTCCGGCCGTGGGCGAAGCCATGGTCAAGGTGCTTGAACGCCAGGGACTCACCCTCGACTATCCCGCGAACCAGACCTGCTGCGGACAGCCGGCCTTCAACGCCGGATATCGTGATGAGGCGGCGCGTCTGGCACGCCATTATCTGGACGTGTTCGAAGACGCCGAAGCCATTGTCTGCCCGTCCGGATCGTGCGTGCACATGGTCCGGCACCACTACCTGGAACTTTTCGCCAACGACCCAAGGCTGCTGGCCAGGGCCAAGCGGGTGGCCGCCAGGACCTTCGAGTTCACCGAATTTCTGGTCGATGTGCTGGGCGTGACCGATGTCGGGGCAACCTGGAACGGGGAGGTCACCTACCACGATTCCTGTCATCTCCTGCGCGGTCTGGGCGTCAAGGACCAGCCCCGGGCGCTGCTTTCCGCAGTGCGCGGACTGAGCCTCGTCGAGATGACCCGTTCCGATGAATGCTGCGGGTTCGGGGGAACATTTTCGGCCAAATATCCGGAAATTTCCGAGGCCCTGCTGGAGACCAAGCTGGCCAACATCCAGGCCACGGGCACAAGCGCCGTGGTCGGCTGCGACATGGGCTGCCTCATGCACATGCAGGGCATGATCCGCCGCCGCGAGCTGCCCATCAGCGTGCACCACATCGCCGAAATCCTGGCCGGGGAGGAATAGGATGCTGAATCAGGATCCTCTGAAATACAGGGAATTGGCCGCCAAGGCGGTTCAGGACAAGCAGCTTCACCGAGCCCTCGCCAAGATGCGGGACAAGATCGGGCGCAATGCGGTGCACCTCTACAATCAGCTTTCGCCGGGACATGATCCGCGTCAGGACGCCAAGGCCGTGCGACGCAAGGTCGTGGACAATCTGGACGTTGTGCTTGAGACCCTGGCCGCGAATATCCGGGCCAGGGGCGGGCATGTCCATCTTGCCGGGACCGGGGAAGATGCCGTGGAATACTGCCTGGGCGTTGCCAAGCGCCATCAGGTCGCTCGCGTGGTCAAGGGAAAATCCATGCTCAGCGAGGAAATCCACCTCAACGACGCCCTCGAAGCCGCAGGCATCGAGACCGTGGAGACCGATCTTGGCGAGTACATCGTGCAGCTCAAGGGCGAAGCGCCTTCGCACATCATCGCCCCGGCCATCCACTACACCCGCGAGCAGGTCGGCGAACTCTTCGCCGAGAAACTGGGCGAGCCCTACACGGACGATCCGCCGACCCTGACCGCCATGGCCCGCAAGGCCCTGCGCGAAAAGATGCTTACTGCCGACATGGGCATCTCCGGCGGCAACACCGCCTGCGCCGAGACCGGACACGTGACCATCGTCTCCAACGAAGGCAACATCCGCATGGCCACGACCATGCCGAGGGTGCACATAGTGCTGCTGGGCATCGAGAAGATCGCGGCCACCCTGGAGGATCACGACATCCTGCTGCGCATGCTGACCCGCGCGGCGGCAGGGCAGAAGATCTCCACCTATATAAGCTACGTCGGCGGACCGCGCCTGCCCGACGAACCGGACGGACCGGAGGAATTTCATCTGGTTCTGGTGGACAACGGCCGCAGCCGCATTCTGGCAGACCCGGACTTTCGCGAGGTTCTGCACTGCGTGCGCTGCGGCGGATGCCTGAATGTCTGCCCGGTCTACATGGCCATTGGCGGGCATAGTTACGGCTCGCCGTATTGCGGCCCCATCGGCGCGGTCTTCACGCCGCTGACCCGGGGTATCAACGAATGCCACCATCTCTGCCAGGGTGAAACCCTGTGCGGCGCCTGCAAGCAGGTTTGCCCTGTGGACAACGATCTGCCGCGCATGCTCTCGCTGCTGCGCTCCAAACTTGCCGACGGCGACAGGCGCTGGAACGTGCGTCGTCAAAGCCTGCCGACAAAGCTGGTTTTCGGGCTCTGGTCGATGATCATGCGGCATCGGCGCCTGTACGATGCGCTGTGTGCATTGGCCAGATTCGGCCAGAGACTGCTGCCTCGCAGGAACGGCTGGATTACGCGCCTGCCCGGACCGCTGGGCGGATGGACCCGAGGCCGCGATTTTCCGCCTCTGGCACAGGAGAGTTTCGCCGGACGCTGGGCACGTCGTGACAAGACAGGGAGGGGTGCATGAGTCGCATCATTGAACGGGTCAGGCAGGCGCTTAAAGTGCGGGCCAATGACGGACGGGACAGGTTGGTTTTTGCCAAGAGCGAGGAATTCATCAAGTGCGCAGACATCATGGCCCCGGAAGAAGAGCGGGCCGGATGGATGGAAAGCATCCGCAAGGAGGCGCAGGCGCTCAATCTGCAGGTGCACGAGTGTCCGGATCAGGATGCCTGCGGCGTGGCCATCGCGGCCCTGGCCCGGGAGCGCAGTCCGGAATGGGGCACCTTGAAGCAGATCGTGCGCTGGAGCGACCCGCTACTTGATGGATTGGGCCTTGAAGCGCGTCTGGGCGCGGACATCCCCGTCCGGACAGTGCCCGTGGCGGACTCATTCGATGAATCCGCTCGTGCCGAGTTCCGGCGTGAGGTCATCGCCTCGTATATCGGCATCACCACCGCCGATTACCTGCTGGCCGACACTGCCTCGCTGGTGCTTCTGGGCGGCCGTGGCCGCGCACGCTCCGTGTCCCTGGTGCCGTCCATCCATGTCGCGGTGGTGCCCAAAAATCGCATGCTCGGCTCCTACCGGCAGATGCTCTCCCGTCTGAACGGCCAGGTGCTGCCGTCCAACGTGAGCATCATCACCGGCCCGAGCAAGACCGCCGACATCGAGGCCACTCTGGTGCACGGCGCGCATGGGCCGCGCGAGATGCATCTTTTCGTGGTCTCTTCCTGATAGCCCACGCTGTCGAGGGCGCTTTTCGCGCGAGCGCCAAAAGAGAGCGCCAAGCTGACTTCGTGTCATCTTGGCGCTTTTTTTACGGTGAACGCCGGGGCGCGGTTGCAAAAAACTCTGCCAACGTCGCAAAAAGTCATTCCCGCAAAGGCGGGGATCTTTGACTTTTGGCAGGCGGATCTGTTGACGTCAGCCCACGGAAAGCGGATCAATCTGTTGCAGTAAATCCATTCAAAAATTCGATGATCTCCTGTTCCGTTTCGCTTCTGAGCATGCTTTTGTATATATAGCAGTGTGTGATTATCGTGTGTGCGTCTTCGGAAAATCCATAACTTAGTATGGAAACTTCTCTTCTATTGAGCATGCCTTCTATTTTATTGTATATTACTACAGAGTTGTTCAGATTGATAAATTCAGATTCGACTAATTGAGCATTTTTAATATTATAGTGTTCATAAAGTTTTTTATGAATTTCAGTCATATTTATATTTTCATTATATACGAATATATGCGCGTTTGTGAATCTTCTGGCAGAAAAATCTATTTTTGAAATGGATTCATTTTTTATCTGCCATAATTTATTATTGTAATAGAATTCTGCTCCTGATTTTCCGATAGAAATTTTATCTACTGCGCTGGCAGGTTTTTTCCTTGTTTCCAGGTGTCCATATCCCGAAGCGACATCCTTTTTCTTGTGTGCTTCTCTGCTCGTCGGAGCGCAGGAAGCCAGGGCGATGATCAGCAGTGTAATGATCGCGAATTTTTGCATGAGGAACCTCCGTATGTTCACACCCTGTCTTCGATGATTATTCAAAAAATCGACATTGTGAGTTGGGTGCGCTGCAGGCTGCTGTAATTCAAAAAGTTGGAAGTTTTCAAAGGCCGTTCCCGGTGTTTCAAGCAGGTGCAAGAGTGATTTGGTTTGTTGCAAATAGCCTGAAAATGCATGACAGTCCATAAGACAGCCCGAAGCTTCAGGAATGATGAGGCAATGACGAACGACAGTTGGCCTTTCCAATGCGATAGGTATCAACCCCACGGTGACCATGCTCCAAACCGGACGCCGTAAAGGAGAATGTGATGACGTTGGAAGAAAATACCGGACGACAGCCCCGCGGATTACTGGTCCTTCGCACCCTGGCCATGCCCAAGGACACCAATCCCAGCGGTGACATTTTCGGCGGATGGATTCTGGCCCAGATGGACGTGGCCGGGGGACTCATGGCCTCGGAGGTTTCCAAGGGACGGACCGTGACGGTCAGTGTGGAGAAGATGAGCTTCGACAAGCCGGTGCGCATGGGCGACACGATCTGCGTGCATGCAGAGCTTATGCATGTGGGCAACTCGTCCATGGACATCAAGCTTGAGGTCTGGGCGAGGCAGCTGGTTGGCGCGTACGAGGCCCAGCGCCAGCTGGTGACCGAAGGGGTGTTCCGGTATGTGGCCGTGGATGAAAACCGCCGTCCACGCAGGGTTCCCGACAATCCGAGTTTTTTCACCAGATGATACAGCGATGGCTCGGCCGGACTCCTGTCCGGCCGGGCCGGCGAACGGGCGTCAGTCTTTGTCCACGTTTTCCTTTATCACTTCCATCAGCTTCTTGATGCTGAAGGGTTTGGCCACGTAACCGTCCAGGCCATTGTCCAGCAGTTTTTCCCTGTCTCCGTCCATGGCATAGGCGGTCATGGCGACGATGGGCACCGGTTTTTTTCCTGTCGACATCTCCGATGCACGGATGCGTCGCGTGGCCTCGATTCCGTCCATGCCCGGCATCTGGATGTCCATCAGGATGAGGTCGAAATCCTGCTCCAGAACGCGTTCGAGCGCCTCGTGCCCGTTATGGGCGGTGACGACCTCGTGGCCATTTTTGGTCAGTAGATTGTGGACGGCGAAAAGATTCACCTCGTCGTCCTCGGCCACAAGAATTTTTTTCTCCCGCATCGCAATTATCTGCTTGCCCGGTGACTCCTGTGCCGGCAATTCCATCGCCTTTTTAAGGGTGACGCAGAAATATATGCTCGTTCCCACTCCGACCTCGCTTGAAATGGCCATGGTGCCGTCCATGAGCCCAACCAGCCGTTTGCAGATGGACAGGCCCAGGCCCGCACCCTGATATTGTCTGGTGTAGCCTTGGGTTACCTGACTGAAAGGTTTGAAGAGCTGGTCCAGCGCTTCATCGGGAATGCCGCACCCTGTATCTGTAATTTCGAAGAATATGCGCAGCTGGTTTTCGTTGCGGGCCGGCAGGGGGTAGGCCTCCACGTTGATAAAGCCGTACTGCGTGAACTTGAAGGCGTTGCCGATCAGGTTCGTGAGCACCTGTTGCAGGCGGATGGGGTCGCCGATGACGTTTTGCGGCAACGTGCCGTCGAAATGATGTTTGAGCTCGATTCCAGACTGCAGGGCAATGGGCGCGAAGAGGCAGATGGATTGATGCAATTTTTCACGCAGGTCGAAGACTTCGGTTCTGAGGGGCATCTTGCCTGCTTCGACCCTGGAGAGGTCAAGGATGTCGGAAAGCAGGCTGGTCAGGCGGGAGGTCGATTGAACGGCCATGGTGCTGTATTCGAGCTGTTCACTATTCAGGCTGGTGGTCTGCAGAAGTTGCAGCATGCCCATGATGCCGTTCAGGGGGGTGCGGATCTCATGGCTCATGTTGGCCAGAAATTCGCTCTTGGCCTTGTTTGCCGCTTCGGCGGCCTCCTTGGCGTTCAGTGCGGCGTATTCGGCGTTCTTTCGTGCGGTCACGTCCACATGAGTACCCACCATGCGTACGGGGCGCCCTTGTTCGTTTCGTTCGACAACTCGACCGCGTGCCATGATCCACAACCATTGCCCGGATTTGGCCTTCATGCGGAATTCGATCTCGAAAACCTGTCCGGTGCCGACATGCCTGCTTATCTGGTCTTCGACAGCTTGCACATCATCGGGATGAACAAGGCTGAGCCATGAACTGTAGCTCGCCTCGAACTCTCCGGGTTCATAGCCGAGCATGGCGTAATAGTGGGGACTGAAATATGTGTTGCCTGACAGGAAGTCCCAATCCCAGAGCCCGTCGTTTGTGACCTCGAGGGCCAGAGCGAGCCGTTCCTCGCTCTGGCGCATGGCTTCCTCGGCCATCCTGCGGGAGGTGATGTCCTCGCGCATGAGGATGCCGCCGGAGAAGATTCCGTCCTTGAACAGGGGGATGGCCTTGACGCTTTGCCAGGCTGAACCACCAGCGGCGAGACGGGGGATGAAAAGGCTGGGCAGGTTGATCGGCCGACCATCACGCACGTGTTCAAGGTCGGGGCCGATCCCGGCGGAGACCAGGCCGGGCAGTTCATGCAGGGCCCGGCCCAGAAAATATTCCTTGTCCAGGAGTTTTCTGGCGAAACTGTCGATGTGAAACTGGTTGACGTAATTGATTTTTCCATCCCGATCGAAAGTCATGATCGAGAGCGGCAGGTTGTCTACCAGGGACTGGTAAAGATTTCTGCTCTCGATCAGCACCTCCTGGGCGTGTTTGCGTTCCGTCAGATCGACACCGAGACTGGTCACGTCCGTGGGCTTCCCCGCTGAATCCAGAGTCAGCGCGTTGGCCCAGCCAATGGCGTGGCGCGCACCGTTTTTGTCGAGTATCTCATTTTCGTACGTGGAGTAGGCTTGGCTTTGCCCGCCGGCCATGGTCGAAACGAAAAATTTGAGGGTCGCCTCGCGGATCTCTGCGGGAATGAACATTTCAAACCAGTCCCGACCGAGTACCTCATCCTTGTTCCAGCCGGTGAGTTTGAGAAAATGCTCGTTGGCAAAGATGATTCGTCCCCCAGGATCGAGGGAGATGCCGATTTGCGGCGTGCGAAGCAGAATGTTTCGCCATTTTTTTTCCGAATGCACAAGTGCTTCGCGTTCCTGGGCAAGTTGCCTGAACAGGGTGTGATAAGGGCGCGTTAGGGCGAAACGGACCAGGGCCAGATAGATCAGGAAAAAGGACAGGATCTTGAGAAAATGTCCTATGACATTGGAGAGGCCGTAAACACTTACGTAGAAGGTGAACGCCAACTCGCTCATGATACTCAGGGCCATGGAGATGATCAGCAGATGGTAGATGCCGGGTTCGAGCTTGTTCCGCTGTCGCGTCAGATTGAGCATGGCGGCCGCCAGCACAGCGCAAATGACATACTCTGCGACGATCTTGAAAGTCGTCAGTCCCTGCCCTTCGACGTGGCAGACCGGAAAAATCTTCCAGGCGAAGATGCTCAGGAGCAAGGTCGCAGTGACGCCGCAGAAACCCAGGAGCACTGCCCTCAGCGAAAAGCCGCGGCCCAGCATCAGGCTGTAGACAAAGAGGCTGGCCGCTTCCAGCCCACGGGCTGCCAGCCAGAGCTGCGTGGCCGGGTTTGTGCTCTTTGCGGCCGCGAAGATGTTCATTCCACTGTAGGCCAAGGTATGGTTCAGGTCGATCAGGGCAATGAAAAAGTAGGCAATACCCAGGAACAGAAGGGAGTCGTTGCGCAGAAAGGTGCGTGTGTTCCAGACCAGCAGAAAAACGCTCCACCCCACGGCCACGGCAAAGAGTTCGGCCAGGGTGTGAAACAGGAGAAAATTGTGCTGGCTGATGAAAAAAAGGACGACCAGTAGAAATATCCACAGGGTCACGTGGAGCAGGGTGCGCGATATGTCATGAGAGGCGGGTTGGTCGTCTGAAAGCATTCGAACTCCGCTTTTCTGGGTGCCGCGTATGCGGATTGTTTCTGTTCGGCAGAATATGTGGAGACTGGTGTTTATATCACTATCAACAAACTTCAGGACAGACCACCCCGAAAAATTCTAGCCCTGTCTTTCGTTGGGGAGCGCTTACGGGCGCGAAATGACACGAGTCGGCGGATATGCTAGTCAACATGCAAAATTGCCGGGAGAACGCACATCATGAATTCCGCCGATCGATTCGAGGACATTTGCCGGGCCATGTCCGAATCCGCTTTTTATCCGCATTCCGCATCCGACGTTGAACGCCGCGAAACTCATATCTCCGTCGTGTTTCTGGCCGGAGAGTGGGCCTACAAGCTGAAAAAACACAAGGACCTGGGATTTCTCGATTTTCGCGATCCCGTCAGGCGTCTTCATTTTTGCTTGCAGGAGATAAAGCTCAACCAACGCTTGAGCTTTGGCGTGTATCAGGAGGTGCTTGGCATTCATGAAAGCGAGAAAGGCCTGTGTTTTGGTCCCGTGGAAGGGGCGCTCGAATATGTCGTGAAGATGGCGCGATTGCCGGACGAGGCAAGCCTTGAGGCCTTGTTGCGTAAAGGGACGGTAACGCAGGAGAATATTTCAAGCCTTGGCGAAACCCTGGCCGGTTTTCACAAAAGCGGCGAGCGTGGGCCCGGTATCGACATATACGGTGATCCCGAGCATATCCGATTCAACATGGAGGAGAATTTCACGCAGATCCTTCCTTTCGCGTCGGGTCTTCTCGACCCGCAGAGATGGGAATTTTTCCTGCAGGTCTGCCGCTCGTTTGCGGACAATCATGTCGACCTGTTCATGCACCGGTTGAGGGAAGGCAGAATCACCGACGGGCACGGAGACCTGCGGGCCGAACATGTCTATTTTCACCACGGGGTGCAGGTCATCGACTGTATCGAGTTCAACGAACGTTTCAGATACGGCGACTGCACTCTGGATCTGTCTTTTCTGATCATGGACCTGGACCGTCTGGGGCATGCGGACACGGCCCGGCGACTGCTGCAGGCCTACGCAACGGCGGCGGGCGATCCGGAAGTTTACGCGCTCATGGATTTCTATGCGGCGTATCGCGCCTTTGTGCGGCTCAAGGTCGCCTGCTTTTCCCTTGAGCATGCAAATCCAAGGGCGCCCGTGCAGGAAGAGATCCGCAAGTATATGCGGCAGGCCTACGGGTACGCCCTGGCTTTCGGGCGGCCGGTGCTGTGGGTTTTCTTTGGCTTGCCCGCCTCCGGTAAATCGACGCTGGCACGCCGGGTGACCCAGGCGCTGTTCATGCCGCTGCTTGGTTCGGACAGCGTCAGGAAACAGGCGGAGGATTTTCCCGATGCGGGGGTGGTGGCTTTCAATACCGGAGCGTATCGGCCCGTGCTGCGAAGCCGCGTTTACTCGCAGCTTTTGAATCTGGCCCAGGACGAGCTCAAGAAGGGGCGCTCCGTGGCTCTGGATGCAACATTTTCCAGGGCGGACTGGCGGGAGTCGGCCATCCGTCTGGCGCAGGACCAGAAGGCGGGCCTTGTCTTCGTGCACTGCGTCTGCGATCCCCAAATCTTGAGATCCCGGCTGGCGCAACGTGAGGGCGGGGCAGGGGAGTCCGATGCGCGGCTTGTGCATTTCGAGGACATGATCAAGAATTTCGAACCGTTCACTCACGAAGTTCCGGACGTCTGCATGGAGATTGATACCAGGCGGACTCCGGATGAGTCTTTTTACGAGATACTGGCGAAAGGGCATGCCCTCAAGCATGCCCAGTCCCAGCGCGTGCTCGGCGGGCTGAATTCGGAAACGTCTGCGGCGGAGTGATGGAGAGGCGATTGGAGAGTCCGCAAGGAGCTTTCCGGTCAATTGCGCATGCGCCGTTCCCATTCGAAATCGCGGCTGGTGACCACGTCTTCCATGCGCCTGAGCCTGCGGTCCAGATTCTCGAACTTGCGCTTGATCCGCTCCAGCGCTCCGGCCCGGGAGTTGGTGTAGGAGTCGTAAAACTCCTGGTCGGCGGGGCTGTCAAAGGGCACCACCGGCTCCATTTTCATGACCATGGCCGCGATGAGATACAAAAGCCCCACGGGCCAGATGCCGGTGACCAGAAACAGGAGTATGACGATGGCACGCAGCGCTCCGACGGAGAAATCGAAGTAACGGGCCAGGCCCTTGCACACGCCCAGAAAAACGCCGTCCCGGGCACGGTAGAGGCCACGCTGTTCTTCCACCGGTCTTCTCCAGCGCGAACCACGGCTTCCGCCGCCATGCATGCGGCCATTGCCGCGTCCGAAAGCTCTCACGATCTTTTCTCCTTGCCGTCCTTTTCCAGAAGAATTGTCTCCAGCGCCTCGATGCGCTCTTCCATGCGGGACATGCCGTTATAGATCTCCTGAATCATCTGCGCCTCCTGGGCCACATTCACCCCGCCGGACCTGGTGAACATCTTTATGAACCCGAAGATAACCGCGCCGACCAGCAGGATTCCGGCTGACATGAGCACGAATATAAAGCCGAAAAAATGTTCCATGCAGTCTTCTCCTTGCGTTTTTCTATGCGCATAGCCGAGGCTTTGGCGGCCGCCAAACAAATTTTCAGCCTACGCTATCTGTCGTTGGAAGAGCGCATGGCGGCGAGTTGTGCTTCCACTTCGTCACCGCCCTCGAGCAGTGCAAATTCCTGTTCCAGGTTCCGGTTCTGTCGCGGCGCGCCCAGTTCGGCCTCCGCTTCCATGCGTTCGATGCGCTGTTCGAACTGGTCAAAGCGCATCATGACATCGGCCGATTGAACCCGCGAGACATTGGAACGGACCTTGATGCGTTGGTCGGCCCGCACATGGCGCTTGGCCAGGCTGCGCTGGCGCTCCTTGGCGGACTCCAGCTTGACGTCGAGCTGCTCGATGTCTTCGCGCGCCTGCTCGATCATGACCGCAAAGCGATCCCGTTCCCGCTCCAGGCCTTCGCTCAGCCGCTGCGCGGCCAGTTTTTCCAGCAAGGCCTCGCGGGCCAGGTCCTCGCGTCCCTTTTCCAGCGCGAGTTTGGCCCTGTCCTCCCAGAGCTCCATGCGGGCCCGGGCCTGGGACTCTTCTCTGGAGATGCGCTTCTGGTCGGCCATGAGCCCGGCACAGGCGGCTTTGAGCTCAACCGAGGTCTCTTCCATCTCCTGGATCATGAGCCGGATCATCTTTTCCGGCTCTTCGGCCTTGTCCAGCATGGAGTTGATGTTGGAGCTGATTATGTCCTTGAATCTGGTAAATACGCCCATGAGTTCCTCCATGAGTAACGTCTTTCTAACTTGCCTGATCATCAGCAGGGTTCATGCCACATTTATTAATGTGGTGTACTAGTTTGAAATATTGTATTTTTTCAAAATGCAACTATTTGAAAAGTGGTTCATTATTGCATTACTTGGTAAATAATACTATTTATTGGTCATGGAATCCACTTACTCTTCGGCGTCCCCGATTTCATCCATGGAAGCCATCGGTCAGTCCGACGCATTTCTGCAATTTCAGGAGCATCTCTCCCGCGTGGCGCGGATAGACAGGCCGGTGCTCATCATCGGCGAGCGCGGAACCGGCAAGGAGCTGGCCGCCGCGCGTCTGCATTATCTTTCACGGCGCTGGCAGGGGCCGCTGGTCACACTCAATTGCGCGGCTCTGGCCAGTTCGCTGCTGGATGCGGAACTCTTCGGGCATGAGGCCGGGGCATTCACCGGGGCCACGGTCCGCCGCAAGGGACGCTTTGAAAATGCAGACACCGGCACCCTGTTTCTGGACGAAATCGCGAATCTCTCGCCCGAGGCGCAGGAAAAGATACTGCGCGTGGTCGAATACGGATCTTTCGACCGCGTTGGAGGGAGCCGACCGGTGACGGTCAACGTGCGCATCGTGGGTGCGACGAATGTGGATCTTCCGCAACGAGCCAGGGCCGGGGCTTTCAAGGAGGATTTGCTGGATCGCCTGAGCTTCGAGGTGCTGACCGTGCCACCGCTGCGCATGCGCGAGGGGGACGTGCAGCTGCTGACCCGTCATTTCGCCGCACGCATGGCCATCAGCATGGGTTTTCCGGAGTCGCCGGAGTTTTCCGCCCGGGCCATGACCATGCTGCTGGCCCATGACTGGCCGGGCAACGTGCGCGAGCTCAAGAACGTGGTCGAACGGGCGGTGTATCGGACCGGTCCTGGAACTATCAGGGAGGTGGTCTTTGATCCGTTCTTGTCTCCGTATCGCCCGGTGGAGCAGGCAGAACCCCCAGCTCCGGCCCCCCAGGCAAAGCCGGGTCGTCCGCGCTCCGCCAACCCTGATCTGGACATTCCCTTGGCAAGGGCCGTGCGCGGCCTGGAAGAGTCGTATCTGGCGGCTGCCCTGGAACAAAGCCGCCATAACCAGAAGCAGGCTGCCGCTCTGCTGGGACTGACCTACCATCAGTTTCGCGGTCTTTATCGCAGGCTCGGCGCGGGCCAGGACGACTGACGGCGAAGTGCAGGCCCATGCCCGAAATAAGAAAAGCCGGATCTGCCCCGTGATGGGCAGACCCGGCTTTTGGAGTTTGTGGCAGCGTGGGGCTTACGCCGCTTTGGGCGCAGGCGGCTTTTGCAGGCTGATGCGGCCGATCTGTCCGGCGCGCAGTTCGTTTAAGAGGATGCCCGCCGCCTTGGTCACGTCCACCTCGCCGCCCTTGATCAGGCAGCCGCGTTTCCTGCCGAGCGCTTCCAGCAGGCCGAGTCCGTCCTGCGGCAGTTCGGCAATCTTGTAGCGCTCCCTGAGCAGGCCTGGATATTCGCGCAGAAGATACTCGCCGACGCGGGCCGCGACCTCGGCGTTGTCCATGGCCGTCTCGCGCACGGCGCCGCTGCCAGCCAGCATGTAGGAGGCCGTGACGCTCTCGATCTTGGGCCAGAGCACGCCGGGGGTGTCGTACAGGGTCAGCTCGTCGTTTACGTGAACCCGCTTCTGCTTGGTGGTGATGGCTGCCTGGTTGGCGGCCCGGGCGACCTTGCGCCCGACCAGGGTGTTCATGAGCGTGGACTTGCCCACATTGGGGATGCCGACGATGAGGCAGTTGACGGGCTGCATGAGGAAATTGCGCTCCTTGACCATGCCCGGCAGGGTGGTGAGAATGCGCTTCGCGTCCTTGGGGCTGGTGGCGCTGATCTCCATGGGCACGGTGCCGCACTCGCGGAAGAAATCCATCCAGGCCGCGGTCACGGCCGGGTCGGCCAGATCGCTCTTGTTCAGGACCTTCAGGCACGGCCGTGGTCCGCGCAGTTCGCGCAGGAGCGGATTTTCGCTGTATGCGGGCAGGCGGGCATCGAGCACTTCGATGACCACGTCGACCTTGGCCATGACCAGGGCAATCTGTTTTCTGGCCCGGTGCATGTGGCCGGGGAACCATTGAATCGACATCTAGTTATCCTTGTTTGCTGGCAAAAGACCTTCCTGTCGCAGGAGGGCCCTTGGGTCGGGTTCGCGACCGCGAAAGAGACGAAAGATGTCCATGGGGTTGCGGCTGCCGCCCAGGGCCAGGACCGTGTCCCTGAAGCGCCGGCCCAGATCCCGTCGGCGGTCCGCATCTTCAAGTCCGGCTTCCTCGAAGGCGCCGAAAGCGTCGGCGCTCAGAACCTCGGCCCATTTGTAGCTGTAGTACCCGGCCGCGTAGCCGCCGGCAAAGATGTGCGAAAACGAACACAGGAAGCGGTCCTCGGGCAGGGGCGGCAGGGGCAGGATCTCGCGGGCGATGCGTTGGGCTGTCTCCGTGGGATCGAGCTGGCCCGGATCGGCCGTGTGCAGGGCGAGGTCGGTCAGTGCAAAGGAGACCTGGCGCAGGGCATTGGAACCGGCGCGGAAGGTCCGGGTCTCAAGGAGCTTGTCCAGAAGTTCCGAAGCCATGGGCTCGCCGGTCTGGTAGTGACGGGCCAGCTTGGTCAGCGTGGCCAGGTGGTAGCACCAGTTTTCCATGAACTGGCTCGGCAGCTCCACGGCGTCCCACTCGATATTGGAGATTCCGGCCACGAAGCCATGGTCCACCGTGGTCAGCATGTGCTGCAGGGCGTGTCCGAATTCGTGAAAGAGCGTGGTCACTTCCTGAAAGCTCATCAAGGATGGCGCGTCGTCCATGGCCGGGCGCTGGTTGCAGTTCACATAGGCAACGGGCAGGCGCACGGCATGACCGCGTGGCGCGCAGACCGTGCTGCGTCCGTAAAGTTCATCCATCCAGGCGCCGCCGCGCTTTTCTTCGGGACGGGCGTAAGGGTCCAGATAAAAGCCTGCAATTTCGTGGCCTTCACCATTTCTGACCCGGTAGTAGGTCACGTCCGCCTGCCAGGTAGGCACTTCGGCGCCGCTTTCGATCCTGACCCCGAAGAGGTTCTCGATCAGCTCGAAGAGGCCCTGCAGGATGGCCGGCAGTGGGAAATAGGGGCGGATCAGTTCGTCGCGCAGGCCGAAGCGCCGCTCCTTGAGCCTTTCGGCCCAGTACATGACGTCCCAAGGCTGGATGTCGTCGGGCTGGCCGCTGGCGCGGGCCAGATCGCCAAGGTCGATGAGGTCGTTCAGGGCCTGGTCCGTGGCCGCTTCCTGGATCGTGCGCAGCAGGGATTCGATGCTGGCCACGCCCGGGGCCATCTTGCGCTCTAGGCTCACTGCGGCATAATTATCAAAGCCGAGCAGCGCGGCCAGCTCTTTGCGCAGTTTCAGAATGCGCAGGATACCGGGCAGGTTGTCGGTGTCCCCGGCGGCGGCGCGGGTGATGTACGCCCGGTAGACCTCCTCGCGCAGATCGCGTCTGGCGGCGTGCTGCATGAAGGACAGAAACGAGGGCAGATCAAGAGTGATGCTCCACGGGCCGCTTTCCGCCGTTGCCTCGGCCTGTCCACGTGACCTGGCCATGTTCGCGGCCAGGCGCAGAGAGTCTTCGGGAAGCCCTGCGACCTCTTCCCTTTGCGTCAGGGTCAGGCAATAGGCTTGGGTGGCGTCAAGGACATTGTTGGTGAAACGGGTGGACAGTTCGGCCAGCTCCTGGCTTATGGCGTTGAAGCGCTCGCGATCATCGGGGGCAAGTCCCACGCCCTGCAGGATCGCGTCGCGGACCAGCAGGCTGATGGTGCGCTGCAGGGCCTGGCTGAATGTGGGAAATTCCGGACTCTCCCGCAGGGCGAGGAGCGCGTCATGGATGGGACGGCTCTGGCCCAGGCGGTTGTAGAATTCAACGACCATGGGCTGCGTCTGCGCATAGGCCTGACGCATTTCAGTGGAATTCTTGACGTTATGCAGATGCGTGGCCACGCCCCAGGCGCGTGCGACCCTGTCGGTCAGGCGCTCAAGGGGGACCAGCAGCCCGTGCCAGGTCCGGGGAGCGGCCTTTTCGAGGTCCTCAAGTTCGGCGCTGCTTCTGGCGATGACTTCGTTCATGGCCGGCACGACATGGTCGGCGGTGATGGAGGGGAAATTGGGGAAAAGTTCCCAGTTGAGCAGGGGATTTGGCTCGTGCATGGCAGTCCTTGGCATGGATCGTTTCAAGTGATGGCTTCGGGTGTATAAAAAACGGGAGGAGCGGACAAGGAGGGAGGCCTCCTTTTGATTCGCGACGGTATCAGGATGAGAATGCCCGGCTGCACGGGACGGGGAGCCGGGCGTTAAAACATCGCGGCGATTCGCGAGGCGCATTCCGGGCGGCACGGCGTGGGCAGGCCTTGCGAAACGGGCGCGAAGAAAGCCGCGATGCTGTCCGGACGGCCTAGTTCTGGGCGTTGAGGTCGGTCTGCACCTGCTGGATCAGCTCCTTGGCCTTCATCAGCTTTTCCTGCTGTTCCGGCGACTGCAGCTGCGTGGACATGTAGGATGTCTTCTGGGTCATCTCCTGCAGGATCGAGCTCATGAGCGCCGCGCGCGTCTTGGAAGGCAGCGTCTCAAGCTCGGCCACCTTGGATTCCATGGTCCCGACCTTGGTGTCCAGGCTGGACACGGCGGTCTTGATCACGGCGAGGTCCTGCACCTGCATGGTCAGCTGCTTGATGTTCTGATTGAGGTTGAAATAGAAGCCAAGCAGCAGGATCACCGCCGCAAGAGAGGCGAAAAGCGCGATCTTGCTCATGTCGCGGCGCGGGGGCTGTGCCGAGGGGACGGCTTCGGGAGCATGTCTGTGTTCGGTTTCGGGGATCGGCGCTGACTGTGGGGTCTGGGCCTTTGGACGCTCTTTGAGAGCCGCTTCAACCTCGTCGTGACTGAGGGATTTTTCCCGGGTCAGGCTCTGGGCCAGATCTGCGTATTCCTCAAAGGAAATGACTTCCGGTTTCTTTTCCTTGACGACCTCGGTCAGCTCGACCTTTTTGGTCTTGCGAGCCGGCGGCGTTTCTTTTTTGGTCTTGCGCTCCAGCTGAACGACTTTTTTGGCGGCACCCATGGTTTCCTCCCTCACTCGAATAAAGATAATCAATAAACAAAAAAAGGTCCGAAGACCAGTGTGTAATTAGGCTCCCAGCGTCTTGATCCCCACGGATGCGCGGATGCGGTCCAGGAAGGGGCGGCTGTAGGCGCGGGCCTTTTCGGCGCCTTCCTTGAGCACTTTCTCGATGTAATCCGGGTTCTGCATCAACTCGGCATACTTTTCGCGCGGCTCGGCAAGCTGGGCATTGACGACCTCGAACAGATCCTGCTTGACGTAACCCCAGCCGATTCCTGCGGCGAATTTGGCCCGCATCTCGGCAACCTGCTCTTTTGTGGCGAAGGCGCGGAACATTTCAAACAGGGCGCATCCTTCGGTCTCTTTGGGTTCCTCGGGAGCCTGGGAGTTGGTGGTGATCTTCATGATCAGCTTGCGCAGATTCTTCTCCGGGGCGAAGAGCGGAATGTAATTGTTGTAGCTCTTGCTCATCTTGCGTCCGTCAAGACCGGTCAGCACGGCCGTGGACTCGTCCACGCGGGCCTCGGGCAGGACAAAGTGCTCCCCGAAATGGTGGTTGAAGCGCTGCGCGATGTCGCGGGTCATCTCCAGGTGCTGGGTCTGGTCCTTGCCCACGGGCACAACATTGGCGTTGAACATGAGGATGTCGGCAGCCATGAGAATGGGGTAGGAGTACAGCCCCATGGTGATGCCCTTGTCCGGATCCTGGCTGCCGTTCTCCTCGTTTTCCTGCACCGCGGCCTTGTAGGCGTGGGCGCGGTTCATGAGGCCCTTGGCCGTCATGCAGGTCAGGATCCAGGTCAGTTCGGGGATTTCAGGGATATCGGACTGGCAGTAGAAGGTGCTCTTGTTCGTGTCCAGGCCAAGAGCCAGCCAGGTGGCGGCCACTTCCAGGCGGGACTGATGAATGCGGGCCGGATCGTGACATTTGATCAGCGAATGAAAATCGGCCAGAAAATAGTAGGAGTTGACGTTTTCATCGCGGCTGGCCTCGATGGCCGGGCGGATGGCGCCGACGTAATTGCCGAGGTGCGGCGTTCCGGAGGTGGTGATTCCGGTCAGGACGGTCATTTTCTTCATGGCGTGAAACCTATAGGAGTGGTTTGATGATCATGTTTTGCACAAAGGCCGAGACCGGGGACAGGATCATGCCGAGTCCTCCGGTGAAAGCCAGCAGAAGCAGGATGATGAATCCGTAGCGTTCGAGCTGCATGAACCGGGCGGCCATGGGGCCGGGCAGCAGGCAGGCCAGGATCTTGCTTCCGTCAAGCGGGGGTATGGGCAGCAGGTTGAACGTGCCGAGGATGGCGTTGATGAAGACGCCGGCCACGGCAATGTTGATCATGGGCCGCAGGATGTATGCGAAGTCGGCGGCTCCCTGAGTTTGGGAATAGATGGCGAGGAGCTTGAGCAGCACCGCGAAGAAGGTCATCACCGCGAAATTGGCCATGGGTCCGGCCAGGGACACGTACAGGATGCCGCGCCGGTAATCCTTGTAATAGGCCGGATTGATGGGAACGGGCTTGGCCCAGCCGATGAGCTGGGTCAGGACCAGCACCAGCGTGCCCATGGGGTCGAGATGTTTCAGGGGATTGAGGGTCAGTCGTCCGGCCAGCTTGGCCGTCGGGTCGCCCATGAGGTATGAAACGTAGCCGTGCGCGACTTCGTGGCAGGTGATGCCAAGAAAAAAGGGTACGGCGATAATGGAGAAATGATGAAGTGTCTGGCTGATGTCGAACATGCAGCCTCGGCTATCATCAAGCGCCCCGGCGGGCAACTCTTTTAGCTCCAGCGGGTGTAGAGGTCGTGGGGCATCCCGAGCTGTTCGAGGATGCGGCCCACAAACTGGCTCACCAGCTGCTCGATGGATTCCGGCCGATGATAGAACCCGGGGCAGGGCGGCATGATCACGGCCCCGGCCCGGTGGGCACGGAGCATGTTCCTGAGATGGATCTCGTTCAACGGCGTTTCGCGCGGCACCAGAACAAGGGGGCGGCGCTCCTTGAGGGTCACGTCGGCGGCGCGATGCAGCAGATTGGTGCCGACTCCGCTCGCGATGGCGGCGAGGCTGGCCATGGAGCAGGGGCAGACGATCATGCCCGCGTGCTCCCAGGAGCCGCTGGCAGGCGCGGCCGCGATATTGGCGGGGTCATGCAGGACATGAAAGTTCGCTTCCAGTTCGAGCGGGTCCGAGCCGAGTTCATGACGAAAGACCTGACGCGCACCATCGGAGATGATTCCATGCAGCTCTACCCCCGGAACCTCGCGCAGGGCGCGAGCGAGGAGCCGGGCATACTCCATGCCGCTGGCCCCGGAAATGGCCAGGATTATGCGTCGCGTAACTGTCATGAATCACCTCGAAAATTTGAGATTGGCCCACCCGGCTATCCCAGACACGAATGCTTGACAAGCGCGGGACGTCTGCATAGGTAAGCATTCCTCGTGCGCAATTAGCTCAGTTGGATAGAGCGTTAGCCTCCGGAGCTAAAGGCCGCAAGTTCGATTCTTGCATTGCGCACCATGAGAAATCAAGGGTTTATGAGTAAGTCACTCATAAACCCTTTTTTTTCCCGCACACAAATCCGCACCCCGCACGGCTTAGGGAGAAATCGCCTGTAGGCCATTTTTTCCACACGCTTCCCCGTACAGTGAACGTCCTTGCAATGATTGGGTGTGCTTCTTTCGAACGCTCCGAAATATGCTGCCCCCAGTGATTGCGGTCACCTCGTATGCCGGGGAAATTTATGCTTAACTTGACGTACTCCGTGTCATGGTGCGACGAAACACACATAGCGTTGTGGTAACGCGCCGTTGTTCTAACTGAATGCCGGCGGTTGGCGCTGAGTTGCCAATGTTGTTGGCGTTACGATTTGAATGCGTGGCTTGTAGCGTCGATCGAAATAGTTAATTATTTGAAATAATTATATTTTAATCGCGTGGCGCATTTTGTGCTCAAAATATCACGGAGGACTTTTATGACTGCAAGCGAAATGGTGCAACATATCGGCAAACGCCTAGGCATTCCCGAGTTGTGCCTGAATGAAATGGGATTGTGCAGAATCAGACTGAACGACAGCATCGTCGTTGTTTTTGAAGAAGATGACACCAAGAATTGGTTGCATGTTTTCGCTGCGCTGACGGACGATACCGCGAACCTGTCCCGTGACATACTGCTTAAACTGTTCCGGGCGCATTACCTGTTTAACGATACCGGCCATGCCTCGTTCGGGCTTGATGCCGACGACCGGCTGTGCCTGTTCATGCGCGCGCCGACTTCTGAACTGGCGGAAGAGCTCTGGGTGGAAATGTTTGAAGCCTTTTTTTCCACGTATCTCGAATGGAAAGAAAAATTGTCCGGCGGGTCAACTGAGGATCCTTTACCCTGCGAAGAATTGCCCGATCTGCCTTCCTGTACTTTTATCAGAGTCTGACGGGTGTTTTTTGTGAATATTATCGGCACAAATTCCAAGGAAATACTATGAGCATCGGCCTTAATATGAATCAGGCGCAAGATTGTCTGGTGAGACGGCAAGATGGTTTCAAGATGAACGAACTCGGCGACGAGCGTGCTATTACCATCGGACAGAAAGGTCAAATTGTTAAGGCCGAAATCATGGATGCTCCGGCCCGTCCCCAGCACAAGCCGCATAAGGCGAACACGGGGCTTGAAGGCCTGTTCAGAGCCACGATCGACAAGTGCGATTGGTGGCATTCAGCCGGAAAGCTGCGCCGGACGCAGGACGCCATCGAGGTGAATCTGGGCCGGATGGCCGGGAAGTTCGTCAATCTCCAGGCGCTTGCTGGCAAGTCCGGACTTTCGGACGATGTCGTGAAGCAAAAGAATCTTCTGATCGACGGCATTTCCAAAGAACTGAGCGCGTTTGAAACTGAAGTCGACAGTCTGGTCCGTTCGTACGGGCTGAACCGTGAAGACACTGAGAAGTTGTTCCTGCAGCGGTTGATCAATGGCTTGAAGAAGGACAACCCCAGCGCCCTGAACAGCATGAAAGCAGCCGTTGCCGTGGTGGCCAGAATGCCGGACGAAAACCCCGTTACGCGCGACCACGGCGCATTGGTTCGTCAATTCGACAAGCTGCTGCATGCGAGCCTGCCTGATGTCGTGGCCGAACCCGTGGATCAACGAAGCGGGCTGCAAAAGCTGGGCGACGTTTTCAAGGGCCTGTTCGGCTCGAAAGAACAACGTGTCGGACAGCTCCTGCGGGAGAAGTTGAACGGGCTGGAGCAATTGTGCAAGACCGGCGCCCCCGAAATGGAAGAATTCACTGACCAGCTCCGATTGTTGCGAGAGGGCCTTAACCCCGAAACGGAACTGACAATGGAAAAGTTTGATGCCGTTCGGGAGGAGCTGGACACCATTATCGGCGCGACCATCAAGCGGGGAAAGGAAATTGCCGAAAAGGCACTGGAGACGGAATCGGCCAAAATGACCGGGCAGTTGGCGGTGGATAAATACCAGCCCCAGCTGGTTTCGGCCGAAGAAGCAAACCGCGATTTATCCAAACTCTTCCTCTACAAAAACGCGACACTGGAGCAGACCAAGAGCCTGCAAAGCCCGCTTGACGAAAAGGCGGATGACCTCATCCGCAACTATATCCGCAGTCAGAATCAAAGTCCGGAAATGCCCGTGGGGGCCAGAGCCGTGGCGCAGATCGCGGTCAATTCGGTTAAAGACATGACGCTCAAGTTCGTTGCTGCGGGCCAGGAACTCAAAAGCATCGAGGTGGAGCTTTCGGCCATTACGTTGGCCAGGCAGTTGGCCGCCAAGGGCGACAAGCCGCCCGCGGGAGTGGATGGCAACTCATGGCACGAAGCCTGTTCCGTGATGACGAGGCACCTGCTGGAAGCACCCGGTTCGCTCATTTCCGCAAAGGATGTGCCTGCGCTGAATCTTATCAAGACACACGCGGCTCAGTTCACCGAAGGACTGCAAGGTGTCGCGGTGCAGAGCTTTGAAAAGCTGTTCACCCGGCTTGATGCCACCACGTCGTTTACGGTCACAGTGCCCAAACCGAGTGCGCAGCAGATTGAAAAGTTCAAACAGACCGGCGAAATGCGCATGCAGGAAGATGCCGAGCGGTTTGGCAGGCACATGCAGGAATATCGGAATTCGGCACCCAAAACCGGCATCTCTGAACTGGACAACCGGCTGGCCGAGCTGCGCACGCCGCTCACGCTGAATCCCGAAAAACTGGACGAAGCCTCGCTGCGCGGCACGCTTTCAGAGCTGGCAGAACGGATCACAGACATCAAGGCGGCGTATTCCTACGAGATGGCTTCGGCTCTCAGCGGCATCGACGGCAAACAGGCCAGACTGGATCAGCGGACGAAGCTGTTTGCGACCCTGAATACCGAACTGCAAGGACTGATGCGGCTGGAAGCCGACCTCCAAGGCATGATCAACATGCACGCCATGGGCCAGTTGGCCTCCGAAGGACTGGACATGCTACGCCAGTCCTGCCCGGAAGGCGTCGATCGGGGAGCATGGGAAAGCGACTGCAACGCCATTGTCGACTTTATCATGGAGCACCCCCACGAAATTCCCGGCCAAGAGACCGTGGCGATGTTTGAACGTCTTCTGGATACCCTCAACAAGTCTCTGTCCACCGACAGCGTTGCGGATCAACAGAAAGTTGAACTGTACAAGAGTCTCAAAGATGATGTGAACGAGTGGAGAGATTGGGGCTTCACAGTTGGTATGGGACGTGACAGCCTGAACAACATGGGACACATGAACGAAGTGCTTGAGAGTGTGTCCAAGATGACCACCGCGCGTATCCGTATTTCCGACACGATCAATCTTATGCAGGATTCCTTCATCGCCTTGACCAAAGCAGGATTCTCTCATGCTGATGAGTTGCGGTCCAATATTTCTGAATATACGAAAAAGTTGATGCACTATGCCGATACCATGTCCAGTAATAAGGAAATGACACTGGAGTTGCGGGGAATACGTCAGGAAGCTCAGGAATCCTTGAGCAAGACGATACACTCTTTCTTCCCGGCAATGGAATTTTTGGCTGAGCAGGAACAGGCTTATTTGCTGAATCCAGACAAATTCACCGTGGCTCAGACGCAGCAGATAACGGACCTGCGCGCCACCATGCTCAATGCGTATTCCACGGTGTTTGACGTCGCCCGTAATGTCGGCACGCTGGGCCTTGACGCTGCGCGTGGGGTTTCGGATATGCTTGGAGTCGTCGACCTGACAGAGAGTGCCGTTAGGTTGAGTGATGTTGACGTCAGTCCCGCTGAATTGCGTGAAGCTGCAGCACTTGAACAAGTCAAAATAATAAACGAGTGCGGTCAAAGGTCGCGTGAGGTAGGTGTGGATAATCCGCTAATCTCGGTGACCGGTTCCATGATGGAGGAATCCAAGGCGCTGATGGAATTCAGGATTCAGATGGGTAAAGAGCAGCAGATCACCAAGTTGTTCACCCTGACGCGGGATTTGGCGGTCGCTTTGGTTGATGCAAAAGCCAGAAACCTTGATCCGGCAATAGCCAAATCTATTGAACGGCTGTTCAGCGAGCATGTGTTAAGCCCTGGTGAAACCACGTGGTTGGACCATTATATTATTCCCGAGGGACAGAAAGACGCCAACGATTTCGGAGTTAAGTTTGAAAAATTGCATATAGCGGTGATACATGCCTTTTCGCACATCCAGGCCAGAGGGCTGAACGTCAAATCAACCCAGGCGCGCATTAATGCCGAGGCGCAAAAACATCTCACGGGGTGCGTGGAGATTGCTTGGCATCCTCTTGATACCAAATCGTTGCGTAAGAGCCTGCGGGTCGTTTCTTCGCATGATATCGACGGAAAAATGTCCAGAATTCTTATCGATTCGTCCTTAACGAAGGAACCACGCTGGTATGACGTGAGTCTGAACAAAGACACGTTGACCTTCACTCCCACCGACGACAAGTCTGGCAAAGGGGTGTTCACTGCCCCTGTCGCCAACGGAAATGCCCGCTTTCCGATGCTATAGAAGAAAAGCAATCCCGAAAGATAAGCAATAAAAGCATGGAGCAGCTTACGCATGAACATCCGCATTTCCGTCCGCACCAAACTGTTCCTGAGCCACGTCCTCATTGTCTTATTCATCGCCGGCACTGCGGGGACGTATTTCTACCTGAGCGCTGTGGAAAGCCTCATGGACGGGATCAGGGAACGTCTTCAGGCCAGCGCGGCCCTGATCAGCCAGACTCTTGACGCGGAGGCTTTGCGTCACATCCGTGCCGAGGAAAATACGGCCAGCCCCGAATATGTGGCCACCCTCGACCAGTTGCGCACCCTCAAACACATGAACTCTGACATCGCCTTCCTGTACGTGATGCGCCTTGAGGCGGAGAAAGTCTTCTTCGTCATTGATTCCGACGAAACCAATGCGCAGGCCTTGCCGGGCAAAAAGTACGATCAGGTTCTGCCGACCCTGCTGAGGGGCTTCACGTCCATGATCGTCGACGACGAGATCGCTTCCGACGAATGGGGCTCGTTTCTATCTGGCTACGCCCCGATCAAAAACGGCAGGGGGCAGTTTCTGGTCGGCATCGACATGCGCGCCGACAAGGTGCGTGAAAAATACCGCGCCCTGCGCATCTCCGGTGCTGTCGCGCTGATCGCGGCCGTTGTCCTGGCCTTTGTCCTGGCCCGAATCCTGGCCAACCGATTCATGATGCCCATACACGTCTCCATCTCCCGCTGTTCTTCCATCGCTGAAGGTCGCTACGACGAGCAGATCGACATCCAGACCAATGACGAACTCGACAGGCTCATCGAAGCTGTTAACAAGATGTCGAGCAGTCTGTCCCTGTCCCAGCGCACGACACAGGCGGCCGTCAAATCCTTGCGCAAGGCCAAGGAAGAGCTGGAGATCCGGGTTCGCCAGCGTACCGCCGATCTCTCGGAAGTTAACAGCAAGCTCAGCCAGGAAGTGGCCGAACGCCTTGTCGCGCAAAAGGCTTTACAGGAAGCCGCTACCATCGATCCCCTGACACGTCTCTTCAACCGCCGGGTCATCCAGGAACGGCTCGATCTCGAAGTGGCCCGCAACAGCAGGCAGAACACGCCCTTCACGCTGATCATCGTGGACCTGGATCACTTCAAAATGATCAACGACACTCATGGTCACGATGCCGGGGACAGTATCCTGGTGGAAACGGGGGTGCGCATGAAAGGCGTCATTCGTGGGCAGGACACGTTGGCCCGATGGGGCGGAGAGGAATTCATGATGCTTCTGCCGGATACCGACTCGGCGGGGGGACTGGAGGTCGCCGAGAAGGTCCGTGCGCGCATCGCCGACACGACTTACTATTTCGCGGGCAAGGAAATCCGGGTTACGGCGAGTTTCGGAGTGGCGCAGTATGGTGGAGACCTGGAAGGAGCGATCACGGCCGCTGACCAGGCTCTCTATCAGGCCAAGAATCATGGCCGGAACCGGGTTGCGCTGGCCGACTTGGAAAGTTGAATACATAGAGGGATACGATAGTTTTTTCTGGCAGTACGGACTGAAGTTGTCCGTTTTTACAAAGCGCCCGATCAGGCCGGTTTTCGACAGCATCGAAAACCGTATCCCTGACACGGGCGTATTTTTTTGTGCGAGGGCTTAAGGAGTATAGAGCGCCAGGACCTTGCGCACGAAATCCTGTGTTTCGCGGAAAGGTGGAATGCCGCCGTGGCGCTGCACGTTGCCCGGGCCTGCGTTGTAGGCCGCCAGGGCCAGCTCCAGGTTGCCGAAGGCGTCCAGCTGGCGGCGCAGGTACAGGCTGCCGGCCTCTACGTTGGCGCGGGGGTCGAAGGGGTCGGTCACCCCCAGGTGCGCCTGGGTGCCGGGCATGAGCTGCATGAGGCCCTGAGCCCCCTTGGGTGAGATGGCTAGGTGGTCGTTGTTGGACTCCACGCGGATGACGGCCCTGATGAGGTCCGGGTCCAGGCCCGAGACGCGGCTGCCGTGGCCGATGATCGGGTCCCATTCGGTCATGGTCGGCATGTGCGCTCGTCCTTGGGCTGATTCCGTGACGAGCAGGGGTGGGACCATGCGCGGCAGGGCCAGGAGATGGGCGTGATCCGACAGGGAATAGACGTCCATCTGCTCGATCATGTTCTCTGTTCCGCGAGCGGGGTCGGGGAGTGCCGTGGCTTCATCGTTATGCAGGGGCCGCACGACCTGGGGCATACGCTCGGAGACGCTCATTTCCTCCTGCAGGATGCCGGGCATGCTGCGCCTTGGCACGTCTGCGGACAGGGCCGGAGAGGCGAGCAGGGCGGCCCAGGTCAGAGCGGCGGCGGCGTGTCGGAGGGGACGCATCACTCGGGCTTGGCGAAGTAGATTTCGACGATGTTCGCGCCGTTGTGATATCTGTATTCATGGCGGGCGCTGACGGATTTCACCAGATGGACCCCCAGACCGCCGATGGGCCGGTGGTCCGCGTCAAGGTCGAGATCGGGCCTCGGTGCCTCGTCGAAGGGGTCGAAGGGCCGTCCCCAGTCCGTGACGCTGAAGAAGAGGTAGTCCCGGCCTTCCAGGCGTGCGGGGCGGCATTCCACCCGGGCCTCGCCTGGGCCGCCGTTGTAGGCGTAGGAGAAGACGTTGACCAGGAGCTCCTCGGCCGCAAGCCGTACATGGGGCGCGATGTCCCGGAAATCCGGCGGGATGCGGCTCTCCAGAAACTCGTTTACTGCGTCGAGTTCCTCAATGCGGGCGGGCACGGTCAGGGTGGCCATGTTTCTCCTCTCAGAGCTTGGCCAGGGCCGTTTCCGGAGTGTCGTAGATCGGCATCATGGCCGTGAATCCCGATATTTTGAATACTTCACTGACCATGGGCTGCAGATTGCAGAAGGCCACGGGGACCTTTTTTGCGCGGCTCCCCTTGAGCAGGGTCAGCACGCCGCGCAGGCCTGCGGAGCTCATGTATTCGATGCCGGCCAGGTCGACCAGGATCTTGACCGCTCCGGCATCAAGGCTCTCCTGGCAGGCGTTGACGAAAATGTTCGTGGTCGTCGCGTCCATGCTGCCGCTGGGTTTGATGACGACGATGTCCTGTGTCTGTGATACGTCGATATGCATGTCTTTCTCCGTTTATTGTGCGTAGCTCAGAAGCAGCCCCTGACTGACCTTCACCCACCCGTCAAGGGTTACGAAGAGAAGGAGCTTGAAGGGCAGGGAGATGGTCATGGGGGACACCATCATCATGCCCATGGCCAGCAGGATGTTCGAAATGATGAGATCTATGGCTACAAAAGGCAGGTAGAGCAGGAATCCTATCTGAAAGGCCTTGGTCAGTTCCGAGATGGTGAACGCCGGAATCAGGATGAACATGTTGTCGGGCGCGATGCGTTCGTGAAGATTCTGGGGCCAAATGCGTTTGGCCGTGCTCATGAAGGTCCGGACCACCGATTCGTTGGCATTGGCTGACAGGAATTTGCGCAGGGGCGGCGAGATGTGCTCCAGGATCTGACCGACTTCCGCGGGGGTCGGGTTCTCCTTGATGTCGGCGGTCTCAAGGAGCGCTGCCGTGTTCATGGCCATGGGCGCCATGATGAAGATGCTGAGAATGATGGCCAGGCCGTTCATGACCATGGTCGGCGGGACCTGCTGCACGCCCAGGGCGTTGCGCACCAGGGAGGTGACCACCACGATCTTGACGTAGGAGGTCACCATCATGAGCATGAACGGCGCCAAGCCAAGAGCTGCGATGCCGAAGATGAAGAAGAGTGGATTAACCCCGACCATCCTGTCCCCCCTTCCGGGCCAGCGAATCGACCTGCACGCCGAGCACGCCGTTGATGTCCACCAGGCGTCCCGTGCCGACAACGGTCCCGTTGATGCGTAGCGATACCGGCGAGAGCGGGTCGCAACCGAGGGTGAAGGTGTAGCCCGGCACAAGGGCCGCGAGGTCCGCGACCGTCATGGTGCGGCGTTCAAGTTCGAAGCAGAGCTCGACGTCGATGCCGCCGACATCCAGCCCTGCCTGATCTTCGGCGGGAGAAGTGGTTGCGGACGGATCTGTGGTGGTCATGGGGGGCTCCTGGAAATTCGTCACGGCTTTCACCACCGTGGCTTGGGTGTCGTTAACGGTGCACAGCACGCCGGTAGCACCGGCCGGGGGATTTGCCTGTCCGGTCGCGGGAGGGCACGGACGGAGCATGATCCTGCCCTGTGCGCCTGGGTAGTCGGGCGGCAGGAGGATGTCGCCTTGCTCCAGTGCGGAAAGCTCCCGGATGGAGATGTGCATGCTGCCCGCGTCCACGCACACCGCGATGGGCAGGTCGGGATGCTCTTCCGCGCCCTGGCCTGCGCCGCGGATCGGCAGCTCCGCAAGGCGATCGCAGAGGAACAGGGCGGACTGTCGGTCCGGTATGGCGACGCGCAAGGGCACGGGTGCATCGTCATGCCCGGCGTCGGAAAATTCAAGAATCAGGTGCACGAATGCGGCCGGATTATCGTCCTCGGTCTCGCCGGGTTCGAGCGTGGCTTCCCCCAGGGTGGCGGCGTTGCCCATGAGTCGTTGCAGGGGCTCAAGCAAGGTGCCAAGGATCAGGTCCAGCACGGCCAGGCGCACTGCCCCGGGCAGGTCTGTCCAGAGTGGAACTTCGGCGATGGCAGGATGGCGGCGTATGAAATCCGTGTCGCCCAGCTCCACGCGCCAGGCGCCCCCGGCGCAGTGCAGGCGTAGCGAGCCCATGGCCGTGAAGGGAAAGGGCGCAGGCACCGCCCGCAGCGTGGCGGGGCGATGGCCGACAACTACGGTCCAGGGCTGCTCGCGGGTTAGAAGCATGTTGTCCACGTGGGCCTGGAGCGGGTCCAGGTGTGGAGGAGCGTACACGGCGGACGTGTGTTCAGGCATGGTTGGTCCTGTCATCGGGATTCATCGGTTTCGGGGATCCAGCCCCTTGAACGGCGATTGCTGTCGTTGTCTTCCGCGCCGCTTTCGGAGGTGATATCGATGCGCACCGGACTGTCCAGACTTTCCAGCCTGGCCTTGAGGTCGTTTTGCGCCGCGACAAGGGTCTGGAAGGACGAGGCGTTGTCCGTAATCAGGACGACCTGCAGGGTACCGTCGGGGCCTTTGGTCATACGTATTTCCGTTCCGGGCAATACGTCGGGTCCGAGGCGTAGCCGCACTTCCTGTCCGCCGTCCGCGGTCTGGCCGACCAGGATGCGTTCCACCAGCTTCTCGGCCAGTTCGCTGGGCGGCATGGGCGCTTCGGGCCGGGCTGCACCGGGCGTAATCGACGTCATACGACCGCTGAACAGGTCATTCAGGGGCAAGGAAGGCATCTGTCCGGGGGCGTCGTCATCAAAGGCATCCCCGGGAGTGTCGCCAGGTCGGCCTTCGCGATTCTTTCCCTTCGTCTCCACCGAATCGTGGAAACGCTGCGCCGCGTCTTTGTCGGATCGCTCAGGTCGGCTTTCGTGATCCCTTCCCTTGGTCTCCATCGAATCCTGGAAACGTTGCACCGAGTCTTTGTCGGGTTGCTGCGGCCCGGGCTTTTCCTCTCCCGCGCCGGCTCTTTCGAGGCGTGCGGAGTCGACTTTCATGAAATCCGGCATATTCTTGTCCTTCCTGACCGGGATCAGGCGTCATCGCCCGTGCCGATGGGCAGGGGCCTGAATTCTTCGCTTTCCAGGTCTTCTTTCCGTTCGGCTTCCCGGCGGGTCATTTCATTCCATATGTTCTTGTGGGCCAGAATGCGGGCCGTGTCGCGACGGGCCTTGTTCAGGCCGTTCTTGGCGTCGGTCACTTCCTGGCGGGCCTTGACGAGGGCCTGCTCGGCCTTGGCCACATCCTCCTCGCGCAGGAGTTCTGCATCGCGCAGGCGACCGAGTCCGGCCTTGAAAGCCTCCAGGTCGTCGAGGCTCAAAAGTTGTCCCATTATGGCCTCGTAGCGCCTATCCTCTTCCTCTACGCGCCAGATGCGATAGCGCTCAAGCTCTTTTTCGCGTTCCCGCAGCGTGGCTTCGGTCTCGCGAGCCATCCGCTCGGCCTGTCGCAGCAGGTTCTGAGCGGCTTCTTCCCTGTACTGCCGCACCGAGAGCAGGGGGGCCAGGGGGTAGCGGGCCATGGTCAGGCCACGACCTTGTGCATGGCCTGCAGGGTCTCCTCGAAAGTGCTTTTCTCGGACAGCCCCTGCTTGAGGAACGTATTTACCGCATCGATTCGGCTCAAGGCCTCGTCGGCATCCCGGTCCGACCCCTTCTTGTATTCGCCTATCTGCACGAGCAGCTCGACCTCCGCGAATTTGGCCAGGATCTTGCGGAGTTTCTGGGCGGACTGCTGGTGTTCGCTGGAAATGATGGCGTTCATGACGCGGCTGACGCTGGCCTGAACGTCGATGGCCGGGTAATGGTTAGATGCGGCCAGCTTTCTGGACAGGACAATATGACCGTCAAGGATGGAGCGGGTCTCGTCGGCGATGGGCTCGGTCATGTCGTCGCCTTCAACCAGCACCGTGTACAGGGCCGTGATGGAGCCTTTGTCCGATGTGCCGGCACGTTCCATGAGTTTCGGCAGGGTCGAGAAGACCGATGGCGGGAAGCCGCGCCTGGTGGGCGGTTCGCCTGCGGCCAGGCCGATTTCGCGCTGGGCGCGGCCGAAGCGGGTCACGGAATCCATCAAGAGCAGCACGCTGCGGCTTTTGTCGCGGAAATATTCGGCGATGGCCGTGGCCGTGTAGGCGGCCTTGAGGCGCTCCATGGACGATCTGTCCGAAGTGGAGACCACCAGCACCGCCTTCTTGCGGCCTTCGGGCCCAAGGTCGTGTTCGATGAACTCGCGCACTTCGCGGCCGCGTTCGCCGATGAGGGCCAGCACGCAGACATCGGCGGAGCAGCCCTTGATGATACTGGAGAGCAGGGTGCTCTTGCCGCCGCCCGCTGCGGCGAAGATGCCCATGCGCTGTCCTTCGCCGCAGGTCAGCATCCCGTCCAGTACCCGTAGTCCCAGGGACATGGGGCGGTCGATGATGCGCCGCGACATCGGATTGGGCGGGTCGGCGTATACGGGGTAGCGGGTGCGAGGTTTCAGCGGCGGCCCGCCGTCGATGGGATTGCCCAGGCCGTCAAGCACGCGGCCCAGGAGGTCTTCGCCTACCGGAACCGAGTGGATTTCGCCGGTGGGAATGACCTCCGTGGCAGGGGAGATGCCCTGCAGATCTCCCAGGGGGGTCAGCAGGGCCACCTGTTTGACGAAGCCCACCACCTCGGCCTTGAGGGTCCAGCTGTCCCACGGGTTGCGAAGGATACACAGTTCGCCCACCTTGACCCCGGGCACCACGGCCCGGATGATGGTGCCGACGACCTGCTCCACTCGCCCCCGAACCTCTACGGAACTGGTGTTCTGGACCGTCTCCTCCAGGAGCGCGCCGATATATTCAAATGCCATTCCCGTTCTCCTTCCGTGCGGCCGAGGGCCGCGCGGATTATGCCGGCCCGCTGCGCGGATCAGGTGTTGATGCGGGCCTGAAGTGCATTCTCCAAGGCCCGCAGCTGGGTTTCGAGGCTGGCGTCCACCACGCCCAGTTCGCTTTCGAGGAGGCAGGCTCCACGATCGAGGCGCGCGTCGGGCACGATGTCCAGGAAACTGGTCCGACCAGGGGCGGACTGCAGCATGGCCGCCAGGGCCTTCTCCACGGCTGCGGCGTCGGCGGGGGCAACGCGCACGGTGACGTGCTGCTGGTTGCGCACGCCCGTCAGGGCCGTGCGCACGATGCGCACGATGCGGTCCGCATCGTCGAGTTCGCCGATGATCTTGCGGAGGGCTTGGCCGACGACGTCGACCAGGGTCGATTCGATGCCTTCGATGAACTCCACCGAGGACATGATCGTTTCGAGCATTTTCTCGGAATGTTCGAGCTTGCCCTCGGTCCGGCCGTCCTCGTAGCCCTGTTGGCGTTGCTGTTCGTAGACCTCTTCGGCCTCGCGCACGATGGCTTCCGCCCGCTCCCGCGCGGCGTCGATAATCTGTTGGGAGGAATGGAGGGTCGCGGCGTCTGCGGCCTTGAGTACCCGCAGGCCGGCCGGGGGCAGGACCGTGTCCTTGGTTAGTCGAAACATGGAGCCCATTGCGGCGCGACCTCCTTGAGCAGAATTTTTTTGAATCCAAACCATACGGCCCGTCTGGCTTCGGTCGGGAGAGTCTCATCCAGGTCCGTGTCCATGTTGTCCGGGGCGCCTGCGGCGGAGAACGTCGGGGCCAGTTCTGCGAACCGGGCGGCGCAGATGTCCAGCAGTTCCCGGGGCCAGACGGAACTGCACAGGGCCAGGGCCTGGCGTCCGTGCAGACGGATGCGCGCGGTCAGGCCGCCGTGTCCGTCGCCGAAGAGACCAGTCAGTGATCCTGCCTGGAATCTGCCGCGTTGCAAGGCATAGGCGTAGAGTTCCGGGCCTATTTCCCCTCGCGCGGTCAGGACGTCCTCGCTTGCGATGAGATGGGACAGTTCGTCGGCATGCAGGGCCACGCCGAACTGGAGCACGGCCCGAGCCAGGAGTTCCGGCGGCAGAAGGGCCAGACGACGCGATTCCTCCGCGAAGTCCCAGAATCGGTCCGGTCCGTCGGAAGTGCCTTGGTCGGCGAGACGGCGTCGAGCGCGTCCATTGGCCCACAGGGTCTCTGCGTCCAAGCCCTGAATCCGAAGCAGACCGGCGGGCACCTCGGTCGGCCGCAGGTCACCCTGCCCGTTGAATGCGAGCATGGAGCGAAAGAGCTGCGGCTTGTGCCGGATGATGTGGATAAAAAAGTCTTTGTGCATGCGTTGCCTTGTCGTCACGGGTCACTTGCGAAGGAGTCCGTCGAGCTGGTGTTGGGAACGCTGATCCGCTTGGATCGCGCCGGTTCACTCGGGCAGGGCGGCTTTTGGATCCTTCCGGCGCTGATTGCGACGGTACAGCTCGTACCCTGCCAAGAGGATGCCTCCGCTGACGCACAGGGCCGCGACCAGAAGGGCCAGGGCCTGGACAAACGGCGGACCGTCGGCGGGTCTGTACGGTATGCCCAGGAAGCGTTCCTGTGCGACCATGGGGACGCTCACGGATTCGCGCGCCGGAACCAGCATGATCGAGACGCGTTCGGGGTCGAGATTCGGAACGGCCTTGGCCGTGACCTCGCGCACCCGGGCCACGAGGTTGGTCACGGGGGAATCCGGCAGGTGACGCATGAATACGGCCGCCGACGGCAGGTTCTGGTGCTCGCCGGCCTGGGCGACTCCGGCCGGAACCACGTGCACTCTGGCAGTGAGCACGCCGTCGATGCGCGAGAAGGTGTCCGCGAGTTCCTGGGAGATGGCGTAGGCCAGGCGCACCTGTTCCTCGGCCGGAGAGGAGATCATGCCTTGCCCGGAGAAGATCTGCCCCATGTCCGTGAAGCTGCCGCGCGGCAGGTTGTTTTCCTGGAGGATCTCCAGGGCCTGGACGAGCTCTTTTTCATCGACGGTGATGGAGAAACCTTTCTTGCCCTCGGCCACCTTTTTGGCCTGGATGTCCCGCTTGAGCAGAACGGTCAGCATGGAGTTGGCTTGCTCCTCGCTCAGTTCCCGGTAGACTTCGACCTGGCAACCCGCCAGGACGAGACAGCACAATACCACGAGAATGGCCGGGATGAGCCGACTGGGCAGGGGGAAGCGGCCCCGGGGAGTTGAAACGTTGGGTGTGGGCACCGTGCAATCCTTGTGTTTGTTATCCCTTTTGTCTGAGGAGGCTTTCGAACCCCTGGGCCATTTTTTGCGAGGCTTTCATGCCACTCTCGGCGTGTACCTTGAGCATCCCGGCGAGATACTGCATGCGGAACAGGTCCTCGGCGCGCAGTTGGCCCGACTCGATGCGTCCCAGGATATTCTCCAGCTCCCGCAGCCCGTCCGAGGCCTCGACCCTGGACGAAGCATTCGGCTGGGAGCCTGCATCCGTTGCCGCAGCCTCTCGTGGAGCGAACCCATTCGATTCCGCCGTGCGTAAGCCCTCGGACTGGTCGGCGATTTTCTCCGGGGCCTCCGGAGCGTCCATGGCCTGGGGGCCGTTTGACACGGCCTCCGTCTGGAACTGGGTCTGCTCTGTCGGCTGCACGTCGATCTGGGGCAGCTCGTTTAACCCCGTAGCTTCGTCGGTCCCGGATGATCCTGGAGAAACGGGCTCGGGGCCGCGCTCCATGGCTTCCTCGAAGGCGCGTACAAGTTCCGGGTCCGGTTGCCCACTGGGACCGAAGTCCGAGCGCAGCTCCGCGCCGCTGGAGACTCCGGTTTTTTCCAGGGCGGCGAGCAGCCGACTCGCCAGGTTGGCAACGGACCCCAGTTCCATGGGTGTCTGCTACTGACGCGCGTGTTCGAGCAGGGTCGTCGCCAGTTCGGCCCTGGGACCGTCTTCCCTGGACAGGGGCTCCAGTACGTCCTCGGCGGCCTCGCGCTGTCCGGCAAGAGTAAGGCAAAGGCCGAGCATGGCGCGGGCTTCCTGGTCGGCAGGGTCGGCAGCCAGAACTTTCTCCCGCAGGAGTTCCTCGCCTTCGGCGAATTCGTTGAGGACGATGTGGCTCAAGGCCAGACCGATGTTGGCCGGGGCCATGTCCGGGTCCAGGGTCAGCAGGCCTTCGTAGATGGCCCGCGCCTCGACTACGAGGCCCTTGGAGCAGCCTGCATTGGCGATGTCGAGGAGGCGTTGTCTGTGTTCCGTGGAAAGCATGGGTATTCTCCCTAGCCCGCGCGCTGGGCGAGGCTTTTGAGCATGTCGTTCATGCTCTTGGTGACGGTGGAGAGGGATTCGAGCATGGCGTTGTACTGGCCAAGTTCGAAATTGAGCATGGCCATCTGCTCGGGGCTGGCAGACTCACTGTTCTGCAGCTCCTTCATTTTCTGCTCGATGTTCGCGCCGCGCTTGCTTACGGCTTCCATGCTCTTGTCGAAGAGATTGCCCAGGTTCAGTCCGGGGGTTCCTGAAATAGCCATATGTACCTTCCTTGCCCGCCGGAGCGGCAGGCTGCGTTTTTCAGATCAGGATGAGAGCTTGTTCAGGATGCTCTCCGCGGCCTGGATCATGGCGCGCGATGTCCGGGCCGTGGTCATTTCATCCGGTGCCAGACCCCGGTCCATGTTCCTACGGATGTCCATGTCCATGTTCAGAAGGTCTTCCCGGATGGGCCTTAGGCCCGCACCCGATGGATCGTTCTCCAGTATGTCCAGGACCGAGACAAAAGCTTCATTCATTGGTGCCTCGCAGTCTGTAAATGGTTACAACCCCGTCTTTGCGGAGCCTTAGTTCCTTGTCGTCGATGCTTTCCAGGGTGTGCCCCGTGGGCAGCAATCCGCCCTCGAAAACCCGTTCACCCGTGTGTACGGAGATAAAGCGCATGGGTGAGAGGGTCACGCCTGTCACCTGTAGTCCCTCGATGCTCGCTTCGGTAGGTTCTGTCGCCATGGGGCTCGGGGCAGCCATGGGCATGGCCGATGTCGTGTTCGCGGGAGTTGCAGCCCTGGTCAGTGTGACCTGCGTCGCGGCAACGATTCTGAAAGGCACCGGAACGCCAAGGGCTTGTTGCGTCTCGGACATGACCGACTCCAGCACGCTGCGTTGGGCTTCGGAAAAAGTCCCTGAGAAGATGACCATCCCGGGGTGGTAGTCGGTCGAGACGAAGTCCATGCCCGCGCGGGCCAGCAGGGGGCGCAGGGCTTCGTCCACTGCGTCGGCATGGATGATGTCCCGCACCAGCAGGGGACGCATGTTGGCCGGGAAATCCTCCTGCGCCGCGACGAAGGCGGCTTCCTCCACCTGACTGCTGCGCATGTAGCCGCGTACCTGGTAGCCATTGCTTTCCTCGGTCTTCAAGATCTCCGGGAACAGTCCTTGGCTGTTGAAGGCGAAGGCGATGGCCCCGATCCGGTCCGCACGCACGTGGACATCGAGTTGAACAGGTGACTGCAGACTTTGGGCCAGTCGGAGCAAGCGGGCCCGTTCGTGGTCGTCCGCCACTTCCCCGCGTACCTCCAGGATCTCTCCGTCGCGTTGGACCGAGAGGCTAGTGAACCCGCTTTCATTCAGAATTTCAGTGAGTTCTTGCTGGCTGACGCCGGTCGGCCGGGTAGAAAATTCGTAGGATACGGCCAGGGAGCCAAGGCAGAGCAGGACCACAAGGGCGCGTATGATCTTGCCTGTGGTCCGGTTTCGGGGTCGGGGCGGCGTCGTGGCGGAGTCAACGGCGTCGGCGTTTGCCAATTCTGTTGGCGCCTGAACCGTTCCGGCTTCGACGGCCGATGTGTCGGGCGCCAAAGGGGCCGTTGCCTGTCGGTCGGTGCTGTCTGCGGGTTTCGCGAGGCGGGCGATGAGGTCCTGCCATGCTTCAGCCGTGTCTTCGGCCGGCAGCCAGGCCAGCATGGTCGAGCCCAGCAGGCACGGTGAACCGGGATTCCAGGGTGTGCCGTCGGCAGCGGCCGGGCTCTGGTCGATCAGTACGGTGTCGTCCACGGGCCGGATGTTGGCCTTCGGCGAGTCGTCCTGAACGGGGATGATCCGCACCAGGGCGTGTCGCGGCGACACCAAGCCCTCACTCAGGATGATGTCGCAGGAATCGTCACTGCCGACCAGGTGTTCCCCGGGCGGCAGGATGATTTCCGCGCCCATGTGGGGGCCGGAAAAGATTCGCAGGCGGATGGAGCCGGCCGGGGTCATGGCTGGGTGCCTCCCGCCGGCCGGGCTTCGGGTTTGAACGGCGCCGCGAGAGCCTCGTCGGTCGGGGCGGCGTGCGCACAACCGCTACGCTTGGGCGGTGCCGGGCGCTCTGAATAGTCCGCCTGGGTCGGGCTCTGGCGCATGGCCGGATCATCCAGTCGTGGCGGGATGGCGGGCATGTCCTGCAGATTGATGACCCTCGGGGTTATGAGGATGAGCCGTTCCATGCGTTTGCTGCTTTTCGACGTGGTCTTGAACAGATTTCCTACGCCCGGGATGTCCTTGAGGATGGGGATGCCGCTTTCGGAGCTGCCCTTCTGCTCGTAGTAGTAGCCGCCGATGAGCAGACTCTGTCCGGCCCCGACGATGGCCTGGGTGTTGATCTTGGTCTGTTTGATGGGCGGGATGGTTGTGGTGGACGTGGCTTCGCTGTTGTTGTTCTGATCGTCCTGGACGTTCACGGCCAGTTTGATGGTGCGCCGTCCGTCCTGCTCCGTGATGATATGCGGGGTGACGCGCAGCACAGTGCCCGCTTCGACCTTGAACAGGTCCGACGCTTCGTTGCCCTGAATGGGGATGTAGTAGGTGGTGGTGTTCTCCAGGGTGGCCTGCACGTTGTCCACGGTGAGGACGGACGGGCGGCCGAGCATGCGCGCCTCGCCCTCTTCTTCCAGGGCCTGGATGCGGGCCAGGAAGTAGTCGGAGCCCATGGTGTAGATGGTGGACAGGGTCAGTCCGGCACCGGCCGGAGAGCCGATGGCGGGCAGCGGGGAAAACGCGTCATCACTTGACGAGAGCTCGCCGCCGAAGCCCCAACCTTTGCTGGAGCCGTCCGCGGCCTGGTAGTTGATGCCGAGGTCGCGCTTGAAGTCTGTATCGATGTCCACGATGGCCGCGTGGATTTCGACGAGCTCCACGGGTTTGTCCAGGTCTTCGATGACCTTGGCGTAGTAGGGCATGCGGTATTCGGCGTCGTGGATCAAGACGGCGTTGACCCTGGGGTCGGCCATGATGTTGGCGCCTGGGCCGGTCGCCTCGGGCTGCGCGGCCTGCTCCTGCTGCTCTGGTTCCCGGCCCTGGGCGGCCAGCCCTGTGCCCGAGAGTGTGTCCAGCGTTGCTTTTTGCTGGGTCACCCGCGTGGCCGAGACGGGCGTTCCGTTCAGCATGGCCCGCAGGATGCTTGCGATGCCGGGTATGGTCACGGTCTTGTCCATGCTGTTCACGGTGATGTCTTCGGCCCAGGCGTACTTGAGCGGGAAGACGCGCATGACAACGGTCCCGGTCTGGGCCTCCTCGAAGGCCGTCACTGCACTCATGACTTGGTTGATGTATTCCGGCGGACCGGAAACGACGATCATGTTCCCGTCCGGTGCCAGGACCGGGTGGAGCTGCGGTGAGAATACGGCCGACTGCTGGAGCATGGAATAGAGTTTTTCGGCCGTCAGCGCCCTGGGGGTGATGAAGGCGCGGGTCATCTCCGCGTCGTTGAAGAAATGGAGAGTGCTGCCGATGCGATACCAGGACACGCCGAAGGCGGCGCGCATGCCCTGCAAAAATTTGTCCGCGGGCACGTCGGAGAAACGGCCGCTGATCTTGCCGGTCACCCCGGCGGACAGGGACGCCCCAAGTCCTTGCGAGCGGGCGAAGTGCATGAGCACCGTGGCGAGTTCCTGCTGGTCCGCGTAGTAGCTGAAGGGCTTGGAGAAACCGCTCCCGGACGCCACGGGGGGCGGGGCTACCGAGAGTACGGCGAGCGTCGACGCGGTCGTAGGCTGCTTTTTCACTGCCGGGGCCGTGTACATGTCCACGACCACCCGGTCGGGACCTGTCAGGGTGAAGATGCGGTGGCGGCCCATGGCCATGAGGTCAAGGACCACCTCCACGCCCGAGTCCGGGGTGGCGGTGGCCTGTATGGACGAGACGATGCCGTCGCCGACGGCGAGCTCGGGCTTGACATCTTTGGCCATGCCGACGCCGCGCAGGGTGATCCGAAGCCGCCGTGTTCCGGCTTTTTCCTCCAGGGACTGCGTGAAGTCCGCCGGTGCGCTGACATCCAGAACCACGCGCGTGTGCCCGGGTTCGGAACGGTGCCGGATGCCGTTGAGCGTTGGATCGCCGGGGGCGGCCGGGACCGGGACCGCCGTCAGGACGGCCAGGGCGAGGACCAGGAGGATTGCCGCGCGGCGCAGGAAGCGTGAAGGTGTATGAATGGTCATGCCCATCAGCGTCCCGGAGACCAGGAGCCGCCGAATCCGGACAGGCTGAAGGGAGATGGTGCGGCGGATTGTCCGGGTTTCGCTCCGGTCTGGACCTGCCACCACGCGAGGTCGTTCAGGAAGTTCCGGGCCTCATCGGAGGCTACGCGGGCCAGCATGTCCGGCGAAAGCCCGTCGAGCCTGACGGCACGGTGCAACTGCAGGCGACCGGCGTCGAGGGAGAGGATGGATTTTCGCTTTCGGGAGGCGGCCACCGCGCGCTGCGCGCAGGTTTTCAGCAACGCATCGGCCTCAGCTTCCGTGTCCGGCAGGGTGGCCAGGGTGGAGCGGAAGATGCCGGTGCGCCCGTCGGGCGAGAAAAAGTCCATCTCGAGGTCTCCTTCCAGGCGGAAGCGGAACACGCCGTCGTCGTTCGGCCGGGCCGGTTGCCAGCCTGCAGCCGAGGTGATGGCGTCGGCGGCCTGTTGGGGCAAGGTCATGTGAACTCCTTGTAGAACGTGAAACTCTTGGGCCAAGGCCCTCATTTTGTCAAACAAGTTTGCCCGTGTGTCGCGTTTTTGAAATAGGCCCGGACCTGTCGGACGTCGGGCCCTCCTCGGCGCGCCGGGATGGGTCCCGGTCGCGCCAGCGGGCTTTTACCCGAGAATTTTGGTCCGGGTCTGGTTGGTGTTCTGCTGGATGGAGTCCATGGTCGAGAGCATCTTTCCGATCAGTTCCCTGAGGCTGTCCTCCATGCTCTTGAGGGCGTCGGTCTGGGCCCTGGCCCGTTCGATGGTGGCGTCCATGAGCTTGATGTCGGAGTCGTAAAAGCTGCCAACTGCCTGGCTGATGCTGCCCACCATGCCGGTCACGCCGCTTGCACCAGCGTTGAAGCTCTGTACCCGCGTATTGAGCAGCATGTCAGCGTGCCCTTTGGCCGCCGTATCCGTAATTTTGGCATTCGCGGAAACACCGCTGGACATCATTTTGAAGGCCATGGCTCCCTGGGCGATGCTCAGCGCTCCCGAAACGATGCCCATGCACAGCTGGAAGACGGCCTTGCTGCGCATCTCCTGAGCCTGATCCTTGATCGTGTCGATGATGAGCTCCGTCTGCAAGGCTCGCTGCTCGGCGCTTTTGCGGCGTTGTTCGGAGGCCACGTCTCCGATCAGGGCCAGGTAGTTGGCGCTGAAAGACGGCAGCCCGTCCAGCCCGTTGTCCCACAGTTTGCCGGTGCCGATGGGGGGAGGCAGGGTTGGCAGGGACGTGCTGACCGCACTCAGGGCCTGTTCAAAGGTTTTTCCGGAATTGACCGCGGCCAGCAGGGCCTGGTCGACCTGGGCACTGGAGACATAATCCGACTTGGCCGTTTCCAGGAGCTGGTTGTATTGGGCGGCATCGAATCCGCTGATCTGATTGACATTCGTGATTGTCATGTTTCTACCTCGTGGCCTGTTTGAAACGGGTTGGCGTGGGGGCTCCGGCAGGCCGGGCCCGTCCGGCTAGGCCATGGCCGGAGTGGTCGTCAAAATTGCGGCCTGCGTCTCGGCGCATCCCTTTATGATTTCCGTGACCTTGGCCATGAGATCGTTGGCGCGCTCCATCTCGTTTTCCACCAGCGCCCTGTCCATTTCAATGGACTCTCTGAGCCGTTCGAGAATGGCTTCCAGTTCCTTGGTGGTGATCTTGGTCTGGGCCACGTTGTAATCAACGACCGCACTGGCGACGGTCGTTGCGCCCTGGGCCACGCCCAGGCCGGCCGAGGTGAAGTTCAGGATCTTCTGCGCGGTCAAGATAACGCTGAGGGCCTTCTGGGCGGCCTGGGTACTGACTTGGGCGGTCTGGGCGCCTGCCTTGGCAACCTCGGCACCGACCTTGACGGCATCGGCACCGACCTTGGCGGCGCTGGAGGACGTGCCGGCCAGCCCCGCTCCAAGACTCACGCCGATGGCCACCACCATGATGGCCATCTGCATGCCGAAGGCGAACCACTTGGCGGTCTCGTCGTCCATGCCCATGGCCTTGCCGAGCTTCTCGAACCCCGCCATCAAGCTGACCTTGCCATCCGTGGCCGTGGACACGAGGGTGTCGACGGTCATGGCCATGCCGATGCAACCGGCCGCGATCAGCAGCGGGTTGCCGGTCATGGCTCCGGCGACGATGGTCGCTGCGGAGGCAATGGCGCCGACGATCATGCCAATGATCTTGAAGGCTTTCAGAAATCCGTTCAGCACAGCCTTCTTCTTCATTTCCTCAAGCTGTTTGGCGAGTTGTTCCAGCTGCTTGTCGTTGACTTCTTTTTGCTGCTGGGCCTTGAGCTCCAGGCTGTTGACGCCGTCCTTGCACGCCTGTCTGCGGGATTCGTTTCCGATGGCGCTCATCAGAGCGTCCAGCGACATGCTGCCCACCGGGGTGGACAGCACCGGGAGCCCGAGCTGTTCCAGCGCATTGTTCAGGGTCATGTCGCCGATAGCCGGGGGGATGGTCGTCCCTCCGACCTGCCGGGTTCCGGTCAACTCCTGCGAGGCGGTGGACGCGTCTATGTTTCCGGTCTGAAAACGATTGATGGTAAGGTCGCTGCTCATGACTGTACCCTTACGCCTTGCTTTCCAGCATCTTGAGAAGCTCTTTGGCCTTGTCTCTGCACTGGGCATGGGCCGCATTCGACTCTTCGCCCATGGTGAGCAGTCCTTTCAGGGCACCCACGGCATTCTCCTTGTCACCCATCTTGATGTAGCAGTTGGCCGCATAGAGGAAGGGAGACGGGTCTGAAAGCCCGCCGGCCACCCCGGCCATGGAGTATGCGTCCACGGCTCCCTGCAGGTTTTCGTTGGCCTGACGGCAGCCTGCCAGGCCCATCCAGAAGCGGACATCCGAGTGTTTGTAAAGGCACAGGGACTGAAAGATGATCTCTGCGTCGCTGAAGTTGCCCGAGGTGTAGAGGTTGTAGCCCAGGGAATAGAGCCCTTCAAGGACTTCCGCGTTCATGTTGGCCACATCGCTGATGCTGGCGCCATTCTGCATCGCCTTGACGATGGCCTGGATTTCTTGATCGTCGAGGGAAGACTGTGTGGTATTCATGGATGTCTCTTTGGCCCGGTTGGCAGTCGGCGTGAGCGCGGATCTGCGGACGGGCCGTGTTTTTGGTTGGAATACGTCACTCTTGGAGGCGACGCCCTACTGTCCGCGAGCGATATTGGTCAGTACCTGGTAGGAAGGAATTGTGCTGTCCGATGAAGTCCTGCAGGTAGACCATGAGGGTCTGGGTCTTGCTGCCGATCTGTTCCTGGTAGTTGGTCAGGGATTTGAGGTTGAAGTCCCATTCATCCTTGTTGTGTTTGGTGTCGTTACCTTTCGTGTCATAGGACAGGCCGCGGTCGTCGAAGAATTTTTTCATATCGGCAGGCATGGTCGTGGCCTTATCGTCCGTCTTGGCCGTATTCTGCAGGGCCCGGGCCTTTTCGATCATACTCGCGCAGGCCTTCTGCTCAGCCTGGATGTCCTGAATCTGTGCCATATAATCGTTGGCCTGATTCTTACATATTTGGGACTGGGCCATCTGCAGTTTGGCGAACATCATCTGGATGCCGCCGGCCGGGCCGAGGTCGATATCGGACATGATCTGGGAAAGACTCTGGGATCCGGAAATTGGTGTTGTCATGGTTATGTCCTCTACGGTTGCGTGCTTGGTGCGTTTGTGTGTGCCGGATCGCGAATACCCGATTGCGGCGTGTTTATTCCGTGCTCGAGACTATCCCGGCGATCCTATTGCCCGCGGGCGATGTTGGTCAGCACCTGGTTGGCGTTGCTGATGGCCGTGTTCGCGCCCTGCAGGAAGGAATTGTGCTGTCCGATGAAGTCCTGCAGGTAGACCATGAGGGTCTGGGTCTTG